>JAITNR010000167.1 GCA_031290375.1 Prevotellaceae bacterium
ATCATATAAAATTATGCTGCAAATATACACATAATTATTTAATTATCAAAATTTTAACAGCATTTTTTTGCAACAAAATAACACTGCTTCCGAGATTATTTTTGGCAATACATATTTTATTGATTTACAGTAAGTTAATTTTTAGAAGTGCCCTAATGAACAATTGAATGCGGACTTTGCGTGACAGTTGCGTTTGTGTCCGTAGGACTGAATGTGAATAACCGCCCTACCGGGCTGAAATATTTTAATGAATGACGATTCAAGTCCGCAATGACAGCACTTTTGTTACTTTTTGGGTTAAATATCCGATATTCATTTTTGTTCCTAACGTAAAAATTGCGTAACTTTGCAATTGTTTCAATTGATTTAACAAAGCAAAATGAATAATTATGACACCAAACTGTTTTAACAAAATTGCAGACATACTCTCACAAAACAAAATTGCAGAATATCAATATGTCACAAATTCCACGCAGTGCTTACCTGATATGGATAGCATTGAAGAATTTATGAACTTAGCTAATTCTATTATCTTTAACGGTTATTTCAAATGCAAAATGGCTGACGAAAACGCAATCTACAATTGCCTTGAGTTACTGTACAATGTGCTTGCCGAACAGATTTACTACAGTCTTTGTTTTTCAAATAATCAAGACAGCGCAAACAGTACGGCGGCAGAATTTGCAAACGCTTTTATAAATAAACTGCCCGAAATAAAACGCCTTTTGGCTACAGACGTAAAAGCGGTGTACGATTGCGACCCTGCTGCAACAAGTTTTGGCGAGGTCGTTTTTTGTTATCCTGCCATTAAGGCTATGTTGCACTACCGCATAGCGCACGAATTACTGTTGTTGCAAATTCCGCTGTTGCCCCGCATTATTACGGAACTTGCACATTCTCAAACAGGTATTGACATTCATCCGGGAGCAACGATAGGCGAATATTTCAGTATCGACCACGGAACGGGCGTAGTAATTGGCGAAACGTGCATCATTGGCAACCGCGTGCGTTTGTATCAGGGCGTAACGTTGGGTGCGCGGGGTTTCACCATTGGCGATGAAGGAAAACCGCTGAACGAGCCGCGACACCCTGTAATTGAAGATAATGTAATTATTTATTCAAATTCTACTATTTTGGGGCGTATCACTATAGGACACGATTCTGTTATCGGCGGAAATATTTGGCAAGTGCAGAGCGTACCGCCACATTCGCGCATTATTCAACGGAAAGCTACAACTGCCTTTACTGACGGATTGGGAATTTAGATTTCAATTACAAATTTGGGTAACGTAAGAATTTTTGAAAAAAGTTTGAATGAGTATTTTGAAGCCAAGCAATGAAAAATGTCTCTGGATTGCCCGTTCCTTACAATAACACACTGCTTTTGGACTCCGCGTCATTGCGGGCTTGACCCGCAATCCCCTGTCTGTAGGGATTATACTTGTTTATTGATAATAAACACAATAAAAATCTGCATCATCTGCGTGCTAAAAGCACTTTTGAGACAACTTTGCATGGACAGGCACAACATTGAGTACTCACAAAAACAAAAAAACGCACTGCCATTTGTTGAGAAAATCCCTGTTAAATCAGGATTTGAGCGTTTGGGAAACCTTTGTAATCTGCTGTCCATACGGATAGCTCCTAAGAGCTGCAGCCCGCCATCAATTTGCCAACCTGCCCGGTGAATAAAGTCGTTGTAGAACTTTCCAATCTCAGAACAGTGCGTTTGAAGCATTATTTTCAAGTGCAAAATTACATTAATTTTTTTAATTAACAAAAAAAAGAAGAAAATTCCGAAAAATTCACTAAATTCGCATCCTGATTACATGTTCGGTAGATTTATTGGCTTGCAACAAAGAAAGTTAGTACCCAAGAAAAGTTATAAATGCGTAAAATATTTTTATTATCTCTGTTATTATCTCTGTTTTTGCCCAATTTGTTGGCTCAATACAAATATTCAATGAGGGCAATTGGTTATGTGGGAAAAATTGTGCCACACTCAAAAAACCTTGACAGCATAGCCACAGGCAACATCTTGGGCGGAGAAATTGCGTTTGAGTGGCAGCCCACAGGCGAACAGCACTGGCAGCAATTTTGGAACTTCCCAACTGTTGGCTTGGGACTAGTCGGGTTGAATCTGGGTAACAACAACCTGCTCGGAAACGCCTTTGCTGTCTATCCTTATGTGCTTGTGCCTGTCGTAAATACCAATTATTTCAGGCTGAACTACAAAATAGGTGCAGGGCTTGCATTGGTTACAAAAACTTGGAACGATGCCGACATCTTTCATGATGTAGATGCCGCCACCGCCAACTCTGCCATTAGCTCACACTTAAATTTTTATCTCAATACAGGTGCAAATCTGGAGTTCGTTTTGACAGACAAATTTTCGCTCACCGCCGATGCAGGCTTTTCTCACATCAGTTGTGGCAGCATACGCAATCCAAACTACGGACTGAATATGCTATATGGACAGGTCGGAATGAAGTACAGCTTTGCCGATTACCCAAGTTGCAGCCGTTTGATTTACAATCCTGCGTATGAGTTGCCTTTCGATATAGAAGGCAAAGTGGCTGTTTCGGGCGGCTCGCGCGAAATTCACTTCAACGACCGCATGAGTTTTTTTGTCGGATCAATACACGCAGGACTCACCTTTGTTCTCAAAAACTGGTACGCTGTTGGCGGAGGGCTTGACTTCTTTTATGACGGAGCATTTACCAATCGCCCGAATTACAATGAATTATTTACAAGATACAAGATAGATGAAAACCTGTTTTCAAACAAAATTCGCGGCGGAATAGCCATCAACAATGAGTTTATTATGGGCAGGATTACAGGACTTTTCGACTTTGGCATCTACCTCTATGACCCGATGCGAAACGCTTATGCCGAACCACACAAGAAGTACGGCTATCACCGTCCGATGTTCTATTCGTATGACATTCAAAAGCAGGACGGCTGGAACTATTTCAGGCTTGGCATAAGATACAGAATTTGGGATAATTTTATGGCACAGGTGTCGGTCAAAATGCATCTGCAAAAGGCTGAAATGCTGGAGTTTGGCATAGGGTATCTCTTGCCGTTTGCCAGACCAAAACACAGTTTGCTCTCAAAGAGTTGGAAGGATTATTACTTTTACCATCACGGACAGAAGGAAGCAACCGCCTATCCCACGCCTTGGAAATAAATGCAGAAATATAAATATATAATTGATGAAAAAAAATCTGTTGTTAATCGGTTGCCTTATCGTTCTCGGATTGTCGGCTCAAAGCCAGCTAAGTACAAGCAATACGAAAGCGGTCAAGGCATACAAGAAAGCACTTACTCAATATGCCAACAGAGCGGATATTGTAAAACGAGTGAAAAAAGTAATTAAAATAGACCCCAAGTTTGTAGAGCCGTATTGGGTGGTTGCCGAACTCAGCGGTTACAAAGATGCTATTGAAATTCTTCAACTTGCGATAAAAAACAAAACCCGCATGACAGACCAAACCCGCATGATGCTTGCCGGTCTATATTACAAGGCAGGTGAGTACAGCAATGCAATTGGTGAAATTCAATTGATTGATGATAATAATCCACAAAAACAGGGACTTTTGAATGATTATCAAAAAATAATCGGACTTTTTAGGGATACAGTGCCTTTTGAACCGAAAAACTTGATTTATGCAAACACCAATTATGATGAATACTTCCCTTCAGTTACCGCAGATGATAAAATTCTCTCCGTTACAACTTCCCTGAAATATGGGACTTACGGTGAACAGGAGGATATGGCTTACAGCAGGCAGGTTAATGGAAATTGGATGCCTTTTTTGCCGATTGATGAGCTGAATACAGCCAACAACGAAGGCTCTCAAACTATTTCAGCAGACGGCAGGTATATGTTTTTTGTGGGCTGCAACCGCCCGGACGGGTTGGGCAGTTGCGACATCTATTACAGCATCAACACCAATGGCTCTTGGGGATACCCGATTAATCCGCGTTCTCCGCTCAATTCGTCCGAATGGGAAACCAATCCCTCGCTCTCTCCCGCAGGCAACGAGTTGTTTTTTGCCACCAACAGAAAGGGGCTAAACAGTGGCAGCGATATTTGGCATTGCGATGTTGAAATTATGGAAAACGGACTGCTGAAATTTTCAAATCCAAGACCGCTAAGTAATCTGATTAACACCGCTAAAACCGAATATGCCCCATTTATTCATTCCGACAATCAGACTTTGTATTTTCTCTCTGACGGACACCCCGGTTTTGGAGGTGCAGACATCTTTGTCTCAAGAAAAGATGAAAATGGCGTATGGGGAATACCAAAAAATCTTGGTTACCCGATTAACACTAAGGATAATGTATATGGGTTCACCGTTAATGGTGCAGGCAACAAGGGGTATATTTCGCTCAAAAATACGGAAAATCCTCAAAGGGGACTTGACATTTACGAGTTTGAACTTTATCCCGAAATCCGTCCGAGAACAATGACATATATAGTGGGCAATGTGTATGATGCAGATACCCAAAAGCCGCTTGGAGCCACTGTGGAAACATTTGATTATAACTCGCAAAAAACTATCGCCGAGTCTGTTTCTGACATACAAATAGGTGAATTTACCACCTTTTTGCCAGACACGGGGCAATATGGATTGAATATCAGAAAGTCAGGCTATCTGTTTTATTCCTCAAAATTAGAAAAGTCAAAAGAGAAGTTGAAAGTCTATCTTCAACCGATTAAATCAGGCAAAAGTATTGTTTTGAACAATATTTTCTTTGATTTCAATTCTTCGGATTTAGACCCCAAATCTGAAAAAGAAATATCCCGTCTTACCGATTTTCTGAATAAAAACAGCAATGTAAAAGTAATGATAGTAGGACATACCGACAATGTCGGCAGTTACGTTTTCAACAAAAATCTTAGCGAAAAACGTGCTGAGGCTGTAGTTAATGCTCTCATTGACAGAGGAATATTAAAAGACAGGTTGTCTTCCAAAGGAATGGGTGCTACACAATCTGTCGCCCCCAACGACACTGAGGAAGGCAGAGCGAAAAACAGAAGAGTCGAATCGGAGATACTTTAATTGTTTTTTGCAGATATAAAAAAAGACTATGTATCACATTTATTGTCAGAAATCAGACACAAAAAGGAAATGAAATAATCGTTGCCGAAAAGAATGAAATCATGGTGCAAACAAAAGCAGTCAGAGATTCTATCAATTTGGATATTGTCTTTTGGGATGAATACGGGCAAGATTATCATCTGTTTAAAAACTGTAGCAATGTATCGGGTAATACAGAAAGTACGGTAGAACAATCTTTTGAACAGAATAAAAAACAACTTTGCGAAGGATGTAAAAACAACGTGGCAAAATATAAAGAATACAGAAAAAATGCGAGAGATTATTATAATTCTGCAATAGACCTGCAAGACGAAAAATACTATAATCGTGCTTTTGAGTATTGTGATTCCTTGCTGATGATGCGTCCCGATAACAAAAGAATCAATGATATTAAACAGGAAATAGAAACAAGGAGAAAATGAAAAAACTATCATTATTAATAACAATTGTTTTCAGCACTCATTGCGCTTGGGCACAAGTTTGTAATGAATTGCTCAAAGATGGAATTGCAAAATACAATGCAGGAAAATATGCGGAAGCAAAGACCTATTTCAATAAAGGATTATCGCAGAAATGCGACAATGCCAATTTTCAGGAATGGATAGAGAAGTGTAATAAAATGATAGGAAAATCACTCCTGACCTCATCACTTTTTTTCATTTGATTTTGTAATCATCTAATATACATTACATTATGATTTTTTGGACACCGTTTTGGGTGTCCCGGATAAAAATTGAGTATCTTTGCGTATGTTTTTACGCAAGAAAAGGAATCCAAGTGGGGTTGTCAGCGTTCAGGTTATTGACAAAAGCCAAGGCAAGTACCGTGTTCTAAAAACCATCGGCAGCAGTTCGGACTCTGTCGAGATAGATAAATTGTACAC
>JAITNR010000230.1 GCA_031290375.1 Prevotellaceae bacterium
GGCAAAATTATCAATATCACTTTGTACCTTCGCAGAATAATAATTCAAACACAAAATGACAAAAGAACTTCAATTTTTGAGATACAACACACCACAAGAAGCTGAAAGAATTTATTACAGGGCAGTTCTAATAATTAAATTTTCAGACAAGATTGATTTTGTAACATGTTGATAATTAAGGTATTACAGATTTAACTATTTGGTTTTCATCAATTTTTAGAAGTGCCCATAATATTAATAAATTCAAATGCAGAGGTAAAACATTATTTTTAAATAAACAATATTTTTTTCAAAAAAAACATTATTGGCATAAGCGTTTAAGTCGCTGTTGATTTAGAGAAAAATGCTACTTCTTTAAGCAACTGCACATTCGCATAATGAACATACAGGGTTAGTTGCTGCCGACATACACTATCATTGTTCCAAAGAGCGATTGCAAGGGTATCTTAATGAATATCATTTCAGATACAACAGAAGGGCTTTTATGGCGTCAATCTTCGATTTGACCATTAAAAAGAATGGTGCTAAATACGCCTGAAAGATTGAATAACACGAAAATAAAAAGGGCGACTTAAACGCCTATACCAAAAAAATAATTTAATAAAATTTAACATTATGGCAACGAACAAAGAAGACCCTCGTATTGAATCTTGAAATAGAATACGACAGAGCAATAGCAATAAATGGTATTGTAGACTTACAGGAAGCGAATATAAAATTGACAGAAACCCTTACGCCACTTGACGCAAGTTAGACTATCGCTAAACTTGCGCAAGTGGGGAATATAATGAACCCGTGTTTCATACGCCTTACCTTTCTGCCTGCTGACGTTTTACTTCCTCCTTGATTTTGGCAACATCAATTCCCAAATTGGCGGCAATCTCCGTTCCGCAGCGTTCATCGGCTTGGTAGAAACGTGCAATCGCCCGCACGCGAATATCCTCCAAAACGCCTTCCATAGCACCTGCCACATTAGAAGCAATCCGTTTTTTCTCATCTTCAGGCACCAAACGATACAAATCTCCCGGTTGGGTGTAATAATCTTTGTCAGCGCGATTGTCGTAAGTATAAGCCTCGCCTTCCAAAATCAGCGGCGGCTCAAGATTTGACTTGTCCTCAGTCGGTCCGTTGAAACTGTTTGGTTCATAATTGACCGAACCGCCGCCATTGCCATCGAAACGCATTGTACCATCGCGATGATAATTGTGTACAGGCGCGTGCGGCGCATTTACAGGCAGACTTTCAAAATTCACTCCCAAACGATAACGCTGTGCATCGGTATAGGCAAAAAGCCGTCCCTGCAACATCTTGTCGGGCGACCAACTGATGCCCGGCACCACATGGGTAGGACTGAAAGCGGCCTGTTCCACATCTGCAAAATAGTTTTCGGGGTTGCGATTGAGTTCCATAATGCCGACTTCAATCAGCGGATAATCCTTCTGACTCCATACTTTGGTAAGGTCAAACGGATTAAAACGATAGGTTTTCGCTTCGGATTCGGGCATAATCTGCACGCACATTTTCCATTTTGGGAAATCTCCTTTCCCAATATGCTCAAACAAATCGCGCTGAGACGCTTCCCTGTCCTTTCCCACAATTTCTTCCGCCTGAGCATTGGTCAGATTGACAATACCTTGCATGGATTTGAAATGAAATTTTACCCAATAACGTTCATTTGTGCTGCTGATAAAACTGAAAGTATGGCTTCCGAAACCGTGCATTTGCCGCAAATTGGCAGGCAGTCCCCGGTCGCTCATCAAAATCATTACCTGATGCAGCGTTTCGGGACTGCGACCCCAGAAATCCCACATCATCGTGTTGCTGCGGACGTTTGTTTGCGGGTCGCGCTTTTGCGTGTGAATAAAATCGGGAAATTTGACAGGGTCGCGGATAAAAAACACCGGCGTGTTGTTGCCCACCAAATCCCAGTTGCCGTCTTCGGTGTAAAACTTGATAGCAAAACCGCGCACGTCTCGTTCGGTATCAGCTGCACCGCGCTCGCCTGCAACGGTCGAAAAACGAAGAAACAGCAACGTTTGTTTGCCCACTTCGCTGAAAATTTTGGCTTTGGTGTAAGCTGTAATGTCGTTAGTTACTGTCAGGGTGCCGTAAGCCCCTGTTCCTTTGGCGTGTACAATGCGTTCGGGTATCCGTTCACGATTGAAGTGAGCCAATTTTTCCATCATCCATGCGTTTTGCATCAACGCAGGACCGTGTTCTCCTGCCGTTTGGATATTCTGATTGTCTGCAACAGGCGCACCTGATTGCGTTGTTAATTTTTTACCGGTCATAATATATTGAATTAAAATATTTTAGCAAAAGTACACACTTTTGGAATAGCAATCAAATTGATTTTCTTTGGGGTTTTATAGATAAAAACTATTTCTTTATTCGGTTATAATTATGTTGTTTAACCCCTTAACTTTTCTCCTTCCGACTTATAAAAAAACAAATTCCAACAATTATTGTTATTGAAAAGCCGAGTGTATTCGATAGTGTTGCACTCAATTTAAAGCCTTCGGGCGCTATGAAAATGTAGGTTGATGTTACTGCCGTCATAAACAGTGCAGGTATGAGCGAGATAATATATTTTTTCTTTTTTCGGTATAAATACACGGTTATAGCCCAAAGTGTAAACACGGCTAATGTTTGGTTGCACCAAGCAAAATATCTCCATAAAACATCAAATGGAATAAAAAATAAAATTATAAACGACATCGCAAAAACAGGCAGGGCTACGAACAAACGCTTTTTTATTTTTTTTTGACTGATATTTAAAATATCGGCAACAATCAAACGCGCCGAGCGTAATGCTGTGTCGCCCGAAGTTATCGGGGCTGCAACAACGCCGAGCAAGGCTAATATTCCGCCGAATTTTCCAAGCCATGTTTTTGATATGATATTAACAACTTCGGCTCCTGTATTTGATTTTTCGGGAAGTTTGGCTACAAAATCCTGCAAGCCATCTATCGAGCCGAAAAATGATGACGCGGCAGCAGCCCATATCAATGCCAGAACGCCTTCGGCAATCATTGCGCCGTAAAAGCATCGGCGACCGTATTTTTCGTTTTTCAAACATCGCGCCATCATTGGCGATTGCGTGGCGTGAAATCCTGAAATTGCACCGCAGGCGATAGATACAAACATCATTGGAAATATTGGCAATTTTGCGGGATGCATATTTCTAAGTCCGGCGGTTATTTCAGGCACGGCAGCATTGTTTACAAATAATGCTATCAGTATGCCTGCTGCCATAAATATAAGCACTGCGCCAAATATGGGATAAATTTTGCCGATAAGTTTATCAATCGGCAGCAAGGTTGCCAAAATGTAATAGGCAAAAACAATGATTGTCCACCAAAAAATGTTGATATAACCGGTTGTCATTCCGGCAAGTAATCCGGCAGGTCCCGAAACAAATACCGCTCCCACCAAAATCATTAACAACAGCGAAAATATCCGCATAAATTGTTTTGCAACAACGCCTAACTCTTTTCCGTTGAGTTCGGGCAAACTCGCGCCTTTATTGCGAACCGACATCATTCCCGAACAATAATCGTGAACCGCTCCGCCAAAAATAGTTCCAAAAACAATCCATAAAAATGCAGCAGGACCAAACATTATTCCCATTATTGCTCCAAAAATAGGTCCCAATCCTGCAATATTCAAAAACTGAATTAGAAATATACGCCACCACGACATCGGAACATAATCAACGTTATCTGTCATTGAATAAGCAGGCGTTTGTCGGCTTTTCTCAATTCCAAAAACACGCTCTACAAATTTGCCGTAAATAAAATATCCGACAATCAAAACTACAAGTGCAACACAAAAACTTATCATTTTTTCAAAAATTTATTCGGCAAAATTACAAAAAAAGAAGCAAGAAACAAGAAGTCAGAGAAGTTATTATACACTCCATAACTTCTTAATTTTTTAACTTCCCAGTTTCAATGTGCCACAAGATTACTCAAAAACAATGGCACCTCAAAAAAAGATTTCGCCTTAGCTACACCAATAGCAAAACAAACAAAAAAAATGTGTAACTTTGCACTTTCTTAAACTTTTAAGTGAAAGTCTTATAAAAGAGATTTGAACTTAATTATTAAATTGGCAAAAAATGAAAAAGATATTTTTATTGGCGGCAATAGTGTTTGCATCAATGTTTTCGGTCAATGCCCAGAAATTTGCATTGATTGATATGGACTACATCCTCAACGCCATTCCTGCGTATGAGGCAGCAAATGATCAGCTTAGCCAACTCTCCAACAAGTGGCAAAAAGAGGTTGAGGCTATGCTGACCGAAGTTCAAACGATGTACAAAAACTATCAAACAGAGGTGGTTTTTCTTTCGGCAGAGATGAAAAAACAGCGTGAAGACGCCATTATAGACAAAGAGCGTGAGGCAAACGAATTGAAAAGGAGATATTTTGGACCCGAAGGTGAGCTTTTTAAAAAGCGTGAGGCGTTGATAAAGCCAATTCAGGACGAGATTTATAACGCCATTCAGGAATTGAGCAATACAAAAAAATATGAACTGATTTTGGATAAAAAATCGAGTACGGGCATAATTTTTGCCGCTCCCAAGTTGGATATTAGCGACGAAGTTTTAACACAACTCGGATATGCAAAATAGATATTGATAAATAATATTAATAAAAAATAGATAAAAAAATGAAAAAAATCGTTTTGTTGGTGTCGATGATGGCAATGCCGTTTCTTATGTTTTCGCAAGAGTTAAAATTTGGCTATGTTAATGCCGCTCAGATTCTGGAAACCATGCCCGAAATCAGTGATGTTGAGAAACAGATGGCTGATTATAACGCACAGAATACCAAGTATTTGCAGGATATGGAAACAGAAATCCAATCCGAGCAGAAAAAGTATGAACAGATGGGCGAAACCGTTTCCGATATCGTAAGGGGCGACCAGGAAGAAAAGGTTAGAAGCCTCTATCAGCGGTATCAGAACACGTTGAGAACCATTCAGGCTACTTCGCAGGACAAACAGGCTGCATTGCTCAAACCTATTCAGGAGAAACTGCTCAAAGCAATTGAAACTGTCAGTAAAAAGAACAATTTCTTTATGGTTTTCAATATGGACGATGGCAATATTTTGTACAAGTCTGACAAAGCCATTGATTTAACTGCTTTGGTCAAAAAAGAGTTAGGAATATAAGCCTAAAACCATTTTCAGTAAATAGGGTTATCGAATTTGCGATAGCCTTTATTTTTTGCGAAGTTTCAGTCCAATGAGTTATACCAAAGTGAAATAAAATAAGTTTACAGAGGAGCATTCATTATTCAGATATTCCTTTTCGTCATTGCAAGCGGAACGAAGCAATCCACAGCACCATCTTCGATTTGGGATTGCGGGCTTGACCCGCAATCTCATTTTATCATAATTGTAAGCCCATTTTCAATCTCACTTTGATGCTATGGCAATACGTTTAATTTCAGCAATCATAGCATTGGCAAAATCATCTGCCTGTTCCAAGGTCGGAGCTTCGGAATAAATTCGGACGACGGGTTCGGTATTTGACTTTCGCAAATGCACCCAGCCTTGCGGAAAATCAATTTTCACACCATCCATATCGTTGATTTTAAACTGTTTATAGTTTTCTTTGATTTTAGACAAAATATTATCGACATCAATTTCAGGTGTGAGTTCGATTTTATTTTTTGAGATAAAATATTGTGGATAAGTTTCTTTTAGTGTGGATACCTTAACGTTTTTCTTGGCTAAATTGCTCAAAAACAGTGCAATTCCAACCAAAGCATCACGTCCGTAATGTGATTCGGGGTAAATTACTCCGCCATTGCCCTCGCCACCAATGACAGCAGCGGTTTCCTTCATTTTCTCCACAACATTTACCTCGCCAACAGCTGAAGCTTCACAGTTACCGCCATATTTTGCCGTTACATCGCTCAAAGCACGTGTGGAACTGAGATTGCTAACCGTATTGCCTGCCGTATGCGCAAGAACGTAATCGGCTACCGAGACCAAAGTGTACTCTTCACCAAACATTTCCCCATTTTCACACACAATGGCGAGCCTGTCCACATCGGGATCAACCACAAAACCAACATCAATTTTATTTTTTTTGATAAAATCTGAAATTTCAGTTAAATTTTCTTTAAGTGGTTCGGGGTTGTGGGCAAAATGTCCTGTTGATTCGCAATTAATTGATGCTACGTTGTTTACCCCAAGTTTTTCAAGAAGTTTTGGAATAATTATTCCCCCAACAGAGTTGATACAGTCTATTGCAATGCTAAAATTTGCCTCTCTAATCAATTGTATATCAACTAATTCCAACGAAAGTACATTTTCTATGTGATAATCGGTATAATCCTTTTGAACAACTTTTCCTGTGTTATCAACGGAAACAAACTCAATATCAGCATTATCGGCAATATCCAAAACCTTCTCGCCGTCTGCCTTTGAAAGAAATTCGCCTTTGTGATTTAGAAGTTTCAAGGCATTCCACTGCTTTGGATTGTGGCTTGCGGTGATGATAATTCCGCCGTGAGCCTGCTCGCCTGTAACGGCAATTTCGGTCGTTGGCGTAGTTGCAAGTCCGATATTAACCACATCACAACCGCAGGCAATCAACGTGCCTACAACAAGATTTTCAACCATCTCACCCGAAATCCTCGCATCTCGCCCCACAACAACCTTGCAATGCTCTCTGTTTTGCTGATTTTTAAGCCATTGACAGTATGCAGATGTAAATTTCACAATGTCATTTGGCGTAAGATTATCGCCCGTTTTTCCGCCGACAGTGCCACGAATGCCCGAAATACTTTTAATTAGAGTCATATTTTTTGACTGTGATTACCAATTATTTCGGCAAAATTTTAAACGTGAATTTGTAATGATACGGCACGACAGGGTTCAAAGCCTTCTCCAATCCGATTTTGGAAGGGACTATAAATTCGGCTATTGCGTCTGAGTAGCCCATCAGTCTGACAGCCGATTGCCAGCCAACACAATTGTAGGTCAGATTTCCCAAAATTATCTGAACAGGGTATGGCAAATCCATTGTAGTCCAATAGCTTTCAACCACAGGACGCTCATCAAGCGTACTTTCGACATAGCGAATTTGCAACAGGTTGCCAAGTTCCACTTTTTTACCCGCACCAACAGAGTCGAGCCTAAAATAGATGCTGTCTTCTCCAAGACAGTAATATGTGTTTGAAGGAGTTACATTGTTGCAAACGTTTGCCTTTTGTGCAGAGTCCGACAAATTAACTACGGTATAGCCGTTTTTTGCAAGATATTCCTTGATTTTTTTCCTCTCCTGCTCCAATTGGGCAGAATAGTTGGTACTACGCTCGCAGGATACGAATATCAATGCACAAAGTACGGAAAACGAAATAAACAGGTTCTTCATTTATATGTTTGTATTAGTTACGAATTATAAGAAAAAAGATTTTCAGGCACAAAGTTAATAAAATTTTTCAACATTTTGTACAGGTAACAGACCATGTGGGCATCCCAAATACGCACCTCGCTGTTTTCAGGCACAAAAAACAAATAGCTTGTAATGTTTTTAATTCCTGAATTGCTTTGTTCCTCGCAATGACGCAACCTTTGGGGTTCGCGTCACTGCGAGAAACAACAATTCGGAAACATTAATTCACTATTCGGTTCTCTTTTATCTTCTAATCAGTCTATTCTGTCTTGCAGGTTTGTCACTTGGTTGGTAAAGTTCAAGCTCCATACTGCCTTCGTACACAGCAGTTATCGAACTGCCATAATATGATCGTCCTTCCATCAGGAAGCCCTCTGTTGTAACCGTAACCGTACCCGACACAATGTAGTACACATCCATTGCGGATTGAAAATCCCAAACAAAGCAACCCATATCAAAATACTCATTCTGTCGTCCTACGCTTGCCCACGCGGTATTTGCTGCTCGTGTGCTCACTATTGGATAAATTCCCAAAGGAATGGCGGTGCCAGAACCTAACGGCAACATCAACTCAATAGTAGGGACTACGGACCAATCCTCATCTACACCTCCAAAAATCACATCGTCAACTCCGAGTCCAAAATAGTCACCATAGTTCACTGCCACATATATCTCATTTGCCGCATAAATTTTTTCCTCGATGGTTTGAGGTTCGGTTTGGTAAAAGCTCACAGGATCAGGTGCATTGTTTGTCGCTACAAAGTAGCCCTCGTAGTGGATGTTGTGCAAATTACCCTCAGTGTCGGTCAATTCCGCATCAAAACGATAATTATTATCTGTAACCCGTGCAACAGTAACTTTTCCTGCGGTAAAATACAACACCTTTATTGTTGTATCCATCAGGGTTTCGTCAATATTTATCAGGTAGCATTTGCTTGCACCTGCTGCTCCGTCAACAGTCATTGCATTCCCAACGCCCCGCAAGTCCATTTCATAAGTGCCGGCTGCTGCTCTTACTCCACTTGCATCAACTACGGTTGAACCGGGAGAATAGAGGCAGATATTGTATAGAATACCTGATTTTGCGAGTTTTCCATCTGCGTCTGTTATGCCTTCAACCGTTTCAAAAGAATAGGCTAAAGCTTCTGTGCCTGTGTATTTTATGTCGCCTGCATAAACTGCCTGCTTCAAATATACAGTTTTAACATCTGAAATTACTTTCTCGTTTTTCTCACAAGAAACAAAAACCAACGACATCATTGCTACTAAAAGCAAACTCAAATTCAATTTTAATACTTTCATAATTTTTTTATTTTTAAATTAATACTTATTTTTAAATTAATATTTCCACAAGTTATAAATCAAATCGCAAGCCGCCTGTCAAATTCATAAAAAATGGGTTTTCCGTACGTTTTGATCTGGGCTGTACGTATTTGGTTGCAGGAATATACCACGCAAAGCCGGGTTCTACAAACAAATATAAACTGCTGAACAATTTCACTGAAATCCCCACATTCGCATTGAGCGAAAATTGAAATCCACCTATTGTTTTGTTCGGCGTATCCTGTGGTTGAACATCTTGCAACACTGTCCTGTTTTTGTGTGTTTCCAGCAACCCTTTTTCTGCTATACTACCCACTGAGGCGTATACTTTGACAACACCTCCATCCACAAATCTGTAGGAAAGCATTGCAGGTATGCCCAGATAGTGCAAAAACTGGTCGTCCGTAGAGTACAGTTTGCCTGTTTCCATATAATAATTTGAAATCTTGGAGTGCAGAAAGGTATATTGCAAGCCTGTGTTCAGAAATAGCCTTTTGGCAAGCGGGATACCTATGTTCAGTCCAAAACTTAGCGGCAAGTCATGTTTGCTGTCAGAATAGGATGTTGCAAGTGAAGCCTCACCATTTGGCGACTTGATAATGCCCATTCTTCCGGGTTTGTCGGGGGAAACTTTGAAACCCGCAGGCGAAGCCGATGACAAAAGCGATGCGTAGTATTTGTCCCGATTTTTATTTGGCGTTTTGATTCTTTCAGTGGCTTTTTGGTTCTCTTTGAGTATCAACTCCTCTGCCTCTTCTACTGAGAGTTTTTGTTTGACAGATTCGTGTTGCCCGTCTGAATTGTCAAAGTAGGCATCACTTATTGAAATATGTGAAATTTGCTCATTATCGTTTGTTTCATCTGAACAATTGCTGTTGTCTGCTATAAAATCCAATATTTTTGGTACAACAAATTTTATTTTATCTACTGCTGTTTCTTCGTTTTTCAAACAACTTTCTTTGTCTGTGGAGGAATTATTCCGGTTTGAAGCACAAGCATTTTCAGTCTTTGGATGGACTTTTTGCTCGGCAACAAGTTTTTTGCTGCTATGAGTATTATATAAGCCAATCAGCCCACCGAGACACAAAAGCACAGCTATACCCGCAGCAGCAAACCACCAAAGCGGTATAACCCTTCTGTGTTTTTGCTCCATTTTTGAAACAAGCACGTCCCAATCATCTGGGGGTAACTCCATTTCAAAATTTTGGATTTGTTTGTTTAAATTTTCATCAAATATCTTCATTTATTTACAATTCACCGTTTTAGACTTTAGAACCAAGAGTAAAGATTTTGTTTTCCCCTCTTTGCGAAGCATTCATCTTTCCCCATTTTTCATTCAAAATTGCTATTCACTGTTTGCTATATGATCTTTTTCATTATTCAAAATCCATTCCTCTTAGAATTTCTCTTAGTTTCTGTTTTGCTCTGGAATGTTGAGAACGAACTGCTACTGATGTCATTTTCAGTTTATTAGAAATATCCTCTATGGAATATCCATCTATATTGTACATGTTAAAAATTGTCCTTGCCAATTCAGGCAATTGTGCTATTGCATCTGTAATATTCTTAATACTAAGCCTGTCAAAAAAATCTTCGTCCTCCTTCTGTTCCTCTTCCGCCAAATTCTCCAGCGAATCCACTTTTACAGTTTTGTTTAAAACATCATTTTTTCGTATATAATCAAGCACCATGTTTACAACAATTTTCTTTAACCATCCTTCAAAACTGCCTGTCCCTTGATACTGATCAATGCTTGAAAAAACTTTGATAAATCCATCGTGCATCAGATCTCTTGCCGCCTCATAATCACCACAATATCTGTAGCACAGCCCTGTCATTCGCTTTGCATAAATGTCATAAAGCTGCTTTTGAGACTGGTGGTTTTTGTCCACACACCCCTCTATTATTTTTTGTAGCGTTGCTTCATTTATGAAATTCATAAACAGTCTCTCTTTATAGATGGTGAAAACGTAAAAATGTTGCAGAAAAAAGTGATTACTTTATGTTTTTTTAACATTCCTTTCTTAAATCAATTTGAAAATACCCAAAAATGCTACACCAAATTCTATGGTTAACATGTAATTAACTACGAGTGAATATAAAAGTCCTAAAAACATAATAATTTTTATAAAATTACCTGCCACTTTGTATCTATTTACATTTTCAGTTTTTGCCCACCACAAACACCAAAACACGATGAATACGGCTATTGTGATTGCTATTCTCAACAAGCGCGGCATCAATCCACTGTCTAAATTCGGAACAACAAACACGATAGTCATTAAAGCAATGAAAACTATTGATAATAAAACAGTTACTATAATTTTTGCGTTTTTTTCTCCCCAAACTATCGGTAGCGTACGGCATTCCATTTCTCTGTCGCCCTCAATGTCCTCCATGTCCTTGATAATTTCTCTGATAAGCGTAAAGGCAAACGCAAACGTCGCAAAGCCACAAACCCAGATGTAGAGCGTTTTGAGAACGGGTGTTTCGGCAAGCAGTGTGCCAAAAGCATCTGTCTGCAAACCTGCTTCTGCTACCAACACAAGCATCGGCACAAGTGCGGCACATATAGAAACAATAATATTGCCGAGCAAAAATTGTCTTTTGTAACTCGAAGAATAAAACCAGAGCATCCCCGGTACAATTACAAATATAAACCCTAATGTTGTGTTTTTCAGAAAAAATGCTGACAAAATTCCTGCAAAAATTCCAGTGCCGGACAGTACCAAATAGAGTGTCATTGTTGCTTTTTTGGAAATAGCTACACCTGCAATTACTTCATCGGGGCGATTAATTCTGTCTATTTTCACATCAAAATAGTCGTTGATAACGTATCCACCTGCACAAATCAGCACAGTGCCAAACACTGTAAGCCAAAAGATCCAAGTCGGCAAAAGCGGCTCCAAACCGTATTTCTGCAACAACGGTACTATCACCGCAAAGTAGATTAAAATTGGTATCAATGCCGTGAATAACAGGTTTTTATAGCGACAAATTTTTAGGATGTTGAGCATAATTCAGATTTAGGTTATAATTTTTAATTTGATGTTTTATTTCAAAATTTCTTAATTCTTTCCTTAAAAAAGTTTAAACGGTTACCTGCAATTAATATCTCGCAAAGATAATACAAATATCTCAGAAACTAAACCGTTTTTTTATTAATTTTGCAATATCTAAAAATTTTTGATTATATATATTTATGGAAGAGAGGAAAATGATATATGACCCACAAATCATTAATATTAAAGATATTATAAAATCAAAGACCTCAAAAAAAGTTCCGCTGTTTTTGATTGATTTTCTGCAAAAAATTATTCATCAGGATGAAATAAATCAGATATTGACACAACATAAAGACAAAACAGGCGTAGAGTTTATGAGTGCTGCCCTTGCCGATTTTCAAATAAAAACCTCAATTTTTGGATTGGAAAATATTTCTAAAAATCAGAGACTTATATTTGCCTCAAACCATCCGCTTGGAGCGTTAGAGGCATTGGCACTGGGCAAGCATCTCGGTCGCTTTTTTGACGGCAATATCAACTTTATTACCAATGAGTTGCTGACACACTTAAACCCTTTAAAAGAAATTTTTACTTCGGTAAAAGTTGGCGAAAAACATCAGAACAAGGCTTCAATAGAAATGCTTGATAACATATTTAGGTCTGATAAACAAATACTTATGTTTCCATCTGGTGTTGTTTCCAGAAAAATTAAAAACAGAGTTCAAGACCCCGAATGGAAGAAGATGTTCGTTACCAAAGCCCGTCAATATCAACGAGATGTAGTGCCTGTTTTTTGCAGTGGAAGAAACTCAAATTTTTTTCTGAATTTTTCCAAGTTTCGGAAGTTTCTGGGTATAAAAACCAACATCGAACTGATGTTTTTACCAAATGAAATGTTTAAAAACAAAAAATCAGAGATACGCATAACTATTGGCAAACCAATTAGTTATAGGACATTTACAACCGAAAAATCCGATTTTGAATGGGCTAATGCAGTCAGAGAAATGGTTTATCAACTTACAGAATTAACACAATTCTCATAATTTACAGAACCAAATATGTGAATTATGAAAAATAAATTTGCATAATTAAAAAATTCTATTTATCTTTGCGCTTCAGCGTCGTTGCGGTATTACCGAAACAATCCAAAATTAAGAAGTTATTAAAACAAAATATTTGTTAATCAATTAAAATTTATTCAAATGAAATCTACAAACTTATTATTGTTGTTTTGTATTTGCTAAATTATATAATTTTTAGATATGATGAACAGACTATCTATTACAGTGTTTTCGCTGCTGCTTGCCACTACTTCAATCGCCCAACAGACTAACGGTCTTACGAACAGTTTAGCGTTGTGGGTATCGGGCGGCTACAACAATTTTTTATCCAATGTTGAACAGGTAAAAAATGTTGGTGCTGTCGGAGGTAATGTCGGGTTGGGTTACGATTTGCAGAGTGGAGGTTTTTTAATGCAATTAGGAGTTGAATATCAGCATTATACCTCAAATGCGTTTATGGATGATTTTTCCGAGACTGTCCCGATGTTAAACACCGAAAGCAATCCTTACGATGGTATTTTTCGCCTCAAAAATAACAGGGAGAAGCAAACTATGGGCAATGCCGCAGCAGTAATGAAATTCGGCTTTATAACCCCAAACAATTTCTATATGCTTTTTGGCGGAAAATATGCCTACAGTATTTATGGCACTACTGCCACTTATACAACGGTCACTTCAAAAGCATATTACGACCATCTCATAGGTGATATAAACGAGAAAGAAGAGGGTATCTTTTCAGATATGCCAAATCACGATTATTTCACAGAAAAACGAAAATTCAGCCAAAAACTTGGTTTTAAGCCCACTGTTTTTGGCTCTGTGGAGGCAGGCATGAAAATAGAAAAGTGGAATCTTTGGGGCGCAACCTACCGCCTTGCGCTTTTCTGTGATTTTGGCATTACTACCCTGACAAACAAGTCGTTACCGAACACAAGCAGGCTTATTAACACCTCAAAAACAGAGGCGTTTCGACCCGCATTAAGACCTTTTGCCTACAATGAACAAACCGACAGGATACCTGTTCTTTTTGCAGGCATCAAACTGACAATGCTTTTCGGTAGCCAAAACAACGGTGGATACTGTAACTGTATTCAAGATGTGAAATATCAAAAAGCAAATAAGAAATATCGCAAATGATAAAAAAAAAACAGGCACATAACGATGCCGACCGCAGAGGTAACATTTTTTTTATTGCAATTTTATGACTGAATGGTACATTTTTTTATTAATTTGATAATTTTATATAAATTTAACAATGAATAGATTTTTTTTAATTAATTGCCTATGCTTGTTTTGCGGTTTTTTACAGGCGCAAAGCATTGGCTATAGCGTTGAATCGGAAAAAACTTATCCTAACAACACTCGAATTTGTTATTTTGAAATTTCTGAAAAAATTTCGCATGAACAACAGGATTTTTTGCAACGCAAAGTGGAAAATCATCTAAAACTCAATCAATTGTCTTTTTTTAGTAATAGAGAACGTCTTGTTATGTTTAATGCTGCTATGGACTTTACTGTTGACAGTGTTGTAAATTTTATTGAAAATACGCTTGCACAATACTCTGTACAGAGTATTGCAGACGAAGTCCACATGTCGCCAAGCAATGTTATTGCTACGCCTTGCGATAATATTATTCATATAGCAGGTTGTGGTACTGCAAATGCTAAAACGGCAACTTTTAGCGGTAGTGGTAGTTGGTCTAATGCAGGCTGCGGTCCTTTAACAACAGGACAGGAAAAAATATATTCATTTACGCCAAACACTACAGGAAGTTACAGTTTAGTTGTAACTTCTGCAAACGGTTATGTTGATTATTTTTGGAGTACATCGTGTTCGGCTTCGGGCTGGACTTGCATTAGTGCTTTGGCAAGTGGAGGATCTTATACAATAGGAAATTTAACCGCCGGAACAACTTATTATTTTTTGCTTGATGCGGAAGGCACAACTTCAAGAACTCACAGTTTTTATATTAATTGTCTTAATGGTAATGGTAGCGGTTGCTCGGGCGTTTTAACACAACCAAGCGGCTGTACAGATGCAGAACCGTTTTGTACAAGCGACCAATATTGCTTTGCTGCCTCAACAGCTTTAAGTGCTTATGGCAGAATTGGCTGTTTGGTCACTACGCCCGGACCTGCGTGGTATTGGATGCAGATAGACCAACCCGGCAATTTACAAATATATATTGAACAAAAAGATGCTAATGGACGAGGGGTGGATGTTGATTTTATTGCTTGGGGACCATTTAATTCTCTTGCCGATGCGTGTGCGCAAAAACAAAATATATCCTGCTCTAGCAATCACAATCATACATTTCCATATCCTTACGGAAATATTGTAGATTGCTGTTTTTGTTCGCTTACATACGAAAATCTGCATATAAACAATGCTCAAACAGGACAGGTTTATCTGCTTTTGCTTACAAATTATGATCACATACCAGCAAATATATCATTTTCAAAAACAGGTGGAACTGCTACTACCAACTGCGGTATTATCACTCCGCCAGCAGACAACAACGGACCGCTTTGTGTAGGCGATTCGCTGCAATTGACGGCACAAACAAGCAATATAGGAGGCGCAATATACAGTTGGACAGGACCAAACGGCTTTACTTCAAATCTGCAAAACCCTACAATAAACAATGTTACAACTGCAAACGCAGGTATTTATACGCTGATAGTTTCGACTACAACAGAAACAGGCACAATAGAAACTACCGAAGTTGTGATAAATGTTCCATCAGATACAACATTTATTGATGATCAAATTTGTACAAACGTTTTGCCATACGTGCAAAACGGATTTAATGTTTCTACCGCCGGAGTTCATTACCTTAATCTTACAAACGTGAACGGCTGCGACAGCATTATTACATTAAATCTTACTGTAAATCAGATTTATAACGATACTGTTTTATGGACAATTTGCGCAGGAGACAGTTATTATTATACATGTGGCAATTGTCCCAATTTTGCCAATCTGCCTGCGGGCAACTACTTTTTTACCGACACTTTGCAAACAATGAATAATTGCGACAGTGTAGTAACATTGAACTTAACAGTCAATCCGCTTTTCACAAAAACTATTGACAAAAGCATCTGTGCAACAAAGAGTTATGATTTTTACGGAACAATAATAACAAATGCAGGGACATACACAGATACAGTTGCAGGCATAGGGTGTGACACCATTGTTACACTGAACCTTTCTGTGATTGAGTGTACCTACGTTCAAATAGATCCTCCCGGCGAAATATGCGCTGATGACGATCTTATCTTATTGAGTTATAGCATTTCAGATGGCAATTTGACTTGCTATTCAGTAACTTTTAACAGCACCGCAATTCAGGCAGGTTTTGTTAATATACCCTGTCAAAACCCTGCATCAAGCACGCACATCGAAGTTCTTATTCCGCCATTCCCAAGTCCGCAGTATGTCCGCCCCGATAATTACTCAATGACTATAGAGTTTGAACTTTTGGATGGTACAATTGAAAGTCGCACCTTTGATTTTACCGTTCTATATCCTTCATGGATAATGGAACAGGAATGGAATGATGTGGTAGCCCTGCAAAACAATCGCTACAACGGTGGTTACAGATTTTCATTCTATGAATGGTATCTTGACGACAGGCAACTTACAGGCGAAAACAACTCATTTATCTACATCAAAAACGGCGGCACTCTGGAAATGGGACACGAGTACCGAGCCTTGCTGACAAGAGAAGGCGAAAACAGCAAAATCTTTACCTGTCCGCTAATTCCACAGTGGCATACGGACGTAACCCTTTATCCCACAATAGTGGGAGCAGCAACGCGTTTTTCGATTGTCTCGAAAAATGCAGTAAAGGTTACGTTTTACACTGTTACTGGCATAAAACTCAGTGAATATCAACTTATTGATGGTAAAGAAAATTCAATTTATGCGCCCTACGCTACAGGAGTGTATATCATTGTCTTTGAGAACAAAAACGGGATGACAGAGGCGGGGAAAATTGTAGTGAAATAGTATGTAGAGAAGGTAAAGTCCAAATCTTTTTTTGAGGTGCTATGAAAAATAGTTAGTCCCCATAAAAATAAATTATGAATACCCGTATAAGACAGGGCAAACGCATCTTGATTTAACAAATTTTAAATACTAAAAATTTTCTTTTTCCGTTTGTATAATAAAAAGAGTAATGCAAACACCTGTTAGTTATTTTACAGAGTTGACCGACCCTCGTGTGGAGAGGAGTAAA
>JAITNR010000032.1 GCA_031290375.1 Prevotellaceae bacterium
TATTTTTTCGGCTAAAATTGGTCTTAAAAAATTGATTCAAATGGCAATGAGAAAAATAAAATGCTGATAAACAGCGAGTTAATGATTTTTATATAACAATAATATCAGGACACTACCTAAAAAAAAAAATCAATAATTTCTTTTATTAAGATTTTTTTAGTACCTTTGCTCTGACAATTAACAAAGATGTTGTGAAATATGGAAACGAAAAAAATTTTATTTATCTGTCAAGACATTTTCCCCTACGCTCCGGAGACATTGGCATCCACAATTTGCAGACAATTACCGCAATATGCGGTAGAACAAGGTGTTGAAGTGAGGATTTTTATGCCCTGTTTCGGTATCGTCAATGAAAGACGCTATCAACTGCATGAGGTACAAAGACTATCAGGTTTAAATCTGATAATCAGTGATAACGACCACCAACTAATAATCAAGGTTGCTTCAATTCAGTCTGCAAGAATGCAGGTCTATTTTATTGACAACTACGATTATTTCAGGCGAAAGGCTATAGACAGAGATGAGGAGGGCAAAGGGTTTGACGACAATGACGAGCGAATGATTTTCTATACTCGCGGAGTGTTGGAAACAATGAAAAAATTGCGTTGGGTACCTGATATTATACAATGCAACGGCTGGATGACTTCGCTTGCACCACTTTTCATCAGAAGAGCATATCGCACAGATCCGTTCTTCAAAGATGCAAAGGTGTTTTACTCAATCAATGATGACAATTTCGAGTTCTCAATTAACAAAAGTTTTGAAGAAAAACTTGTGCAAAGCAAAATTACAGATACCGACATCAAATTGCTTACATCGGGCACAATAAATTGGGAGGCTATGACCAAACTTGCAATTGAGTATTCCGATGGTGTAATTCAGGGTTCCCCGAATATGGACGAGCAATGGGTCGATTATGTAAAAAAAACAGGCAAAAACTTCAAGCCATACAACGAAGATTTTAAAGAAAATTTCTTTTCAGTTTACAGGGAATATTTATAGTTTTTAAGAAGTAAGAAATCCTGCGGATTTTTAAACCAAGCATACATCAGGAAAAACTAACGCCTATCTGAGAACACCTCTCACTCAGGCGTGAGAGAAAATACAACGCGGGCGTTAGTTTTTCTCTAATGCCCGCATTGTTAATTGCGTAACTATTTTTCCCGATTTTCGTTGTTGTCAGTTCCCTATAAGGGCTTTAAAGCCTATAAAGCCCTTAAAGGAAACTTTCCAACTGCTTCGAGCAAGCTCAAGGAGTTACCATCACCTCTGATACACAGCGCACTGAGAAGCCGGTCGCCTCGGAGTTGCCGCTGGCACCGACGCCCACGTAGTTACTGCTGAAGCTCGAATAGTACGCGTCGGACACATAGGTGCCACCGTACGTACTACTCCAGTAGTAGCCGTACGCGCCAATACGGCCCAACGTACCATTGCTGATGAGGCGATAACCGGCAGCGGGCAGAAAAGCGCTTTTACTGTCATCGGTTTTCGCGGTAACCACAACCACCGCCCGCGTGATAATTATAGCCAACAGTTACTGTAGCGTTAGAGGCAGAAGGCAAACGCCAAGTATTGTAAGTCGTTGTATAAACACCACCTGAAGGAGCACCTGTAGTACCAGTGTCATCCTTAGCAATAGCACTCCATTCGAAACGTGTGGGAACGTGCCAACCTGTCGGGCAAGGGTCATTAGCGGTTTTAGCATAAGAGGAAGTTGCCCAAATGTGATGGTCATCAAAACTTGTGAGAAGATGCCAAACTTCATCGGAAGAAGTGATAAACTTCCTGTAATGGTCGGCATCGAAGGTTACCTGCCAAAAGGGAGTACCGCCTTCGGTAGCACCAGCAGGATTGTTGTCGTAAGCAATAGCACCTGCCGTTTTAGCAAGCTGATTGGCGGATGTTGTGGCATCAACGGCTATGATTTTTGTGGTTATACCTGAACTGCTCCAACCGATAGTTTGATGTCCGTCTGCAATACGTCCCCACTGGTAAAAGTCGCCAAAATCGGCTGCATTTTCGTCTTCTACGCCAAGATTGGTTGCCAGAATACTCAGTTTGCCTGAAGTATTGCTGCTTCCTGTATAAGAAGGTGCGGCATCAATATCTACATAATAGTATTTAACACCTTCAATTGTTGGTAGTGTCCTAATTTAATTGTTATATATATGGTTTCATAAACGCATATTTTACATTCCACACATTATTTGTTATTCCAGCCACCAACGCCGGTGTTCGAGGTGTTCGTGTTTTGTCCGGATTTTTGCTCAACGTACCATGTGGTCGGATAAAATTGTAAAAATAAACCGTTAAACCAATTTTTGCCTCAAAATACTCCATTTACTTGGCAAACGTCAAACTTTTCCTCCTTAGATGTGAATTCAATTGTCTCAATGTTCCGTTTGAACGTTCTATATAAGCAGTGTTTATCTTACTGCTAACACTTTGCAAAAGTTTTTGTTTGATTCTTTCTTCGTCACCAAACACGATTCTTTTTTCTACTTTAACAATCCTGCCGTTTTCTCTGGTTTTGTGAACCACTGCATAATCAAG
>JAITNR010000035.1 GCA_031290375.1 Prevotellaceae bacterium
GACGACCTTTTACTATACCGTTTTTGCAGTGATGTTCGCTGCCACATTTAGGACATTTCATACTGATTTTTTTTGACTGCAAAGATAATAAAAAAAATCTATACTAAATCAACAATGCCATTTTTTGATTTGTGTCATATCATTAATTTTCATTATTTACTCAACTTTTCATTTCTCAATTAATTTGTTTTTTTGCGATGTTCATTCCAACTCCCCTATAGCTTTTTGGTACTCTACTTCCTTGATTCTGTAATCTATGCGAGCATCTATCAGGTCGCTATACGCGGTTTGCCACATAGATTGCGCAGTTATCAGGTTGGTAATTGTTTCTAACTCAACCATATATCTGTCTGTGCTGATACGCAGATTTTCCTTTGCCTGTTCAAGTGCAAATTCAGCGTTTTTTACTTGCTGATAAGAGTTGATAGCGTTAAAAGTTGCCTGTTTTATATCCAATTCGAGCAATTGCATATTTTTTTGCATCTGCAACTCGGAAATCATTTTGTCGGTTTTTGCACTTTTTATTTTTTTGCTGCCCTCCCACCATGACGTAATTGGTACGGAAAGCATCACCATTACGTTGCTGACATTCATTGGGTCTTGCGTCTGATTCATTATTTTCATTCCTCCCATATAACCGAATGTAGCCCCAAGTCCCAGCGTGGGCAGGTATTCGCCTCTCGCCAATTTTACCTCGCCCTCTTTCAACATAATTTGCTTTTGCATCAGTTTGTATTCGGGACGGGAATAAACAGCGTCATCAGGCGGAAGTATATAATTTTCAGTAACTTGAGCCACTGTATCGGTGGGGTTGATTTTTGTGCCGTAATTGACACCTATTATTCTGCAAAGAGCCATACGGGATAGTTCCAAGCCTGACTCTGCCTGCGATACCTGTGCCTTAACCTGATTGTGCTGAACTTGCACTTTCATCAGTTCGTTTCGGTTAATCATCTCAACATCTGACACATCTGTGAGCATCTTTTCGAGTTCTGTCAAAAGCTTTTCGTAAGATTTTGCCAACTTAACTTTCTCTCTGACAGATACATACAGCCAATACGTTTTTTGAGCATCAACCAAAGTTTCAGCTTGTTTCAATTTGTGATTTTCCTTAGCCATTTCTGTGCCTGTTTTCGCCATCTTGTTGCCTGCAACAATTCTTCCACCCGCAAAAAGCGGTTGTTGAAGCGTTACACCTGCCATATACGCCCCTTTCATGCCTATTTCTATTGGCTTCCAATATTGAACGATGCTGCTTCTTAACATATCTGCAAGCGCATTAAGGTCAACAGGTATGGGCAATGGAATGGACGTGCCTCCCAAATCAAAAGTCGGAAGCATAGGGTCTATGTCTTTGAAAACTTTAATATTTTCAAACATATACATATAGCCTGCATTGGCACTTACTGTTGGAAAATATTTTGAAAAAATTGCCTTTTTTTCCGATTGAGCCTTAATTGTCAGCTGTTCTGCAATCTTCAAATCGTAACTGTTACGTTTAGCCATAGCCAGACAACTGTCCAAAGAAAGGTTGATAACAGCAGCACTATTGTAGTTTTGCCCAACAACTATCGAAGGTACTAAAACGATAAATAAGAGCAGTTTCTTACGCAACAGGCATTTTTTATTCATTGCTAATATTATTCAATTTCTATTTTTTTTACTGCTTATTGGGTATTATCAGCCACAGAATAAGGTACACAATTACTCCGCTAAATGCTGTTAGTATACTCAAGAGTGCGTAAACAACCCTTGTTATTGAAATTTCCCAACCAAAATATTCAGCCAAGCCTGCACAAATGCCCGCTATCATTTTGTTATTTGATTTTGTAAGTTTTTTTTCTGTCATCATATTCTCTTTTACTAAAAGTTTTCTGTTTAATTTATATATTATTCTATTGTACTAATTTTTTTTCTTGGCGTGTTCTCTCAAACGTTTTTGCTGTTCTTTCTGGGCTGTTTCGAGCCGCTCCATAAAGCCGGATTTCTTTTTCGGTTTTTTATTTGCCTTTGACAGTTCCAATTTTTTCAAAAGTTTATTTTCATCGACAAAAAGACGGAAAAGGTATGTCTGTCCAATTGTTATCAGCAATGAAATAAAATAATAATAACTCAATCCTGATGAATAGTCGTTAAACATAAACAAAAACATCAGCGGCATCAGATACATCATCCATTTCATCATAGCCATTTGTTGCGGTTGTCCCATATTTGAGGACATATTTATTTTTGTGTAAATAATGTTTGTTGCCGTCATCAAAAGGCAGAAGAGCGAAAGATGACTGCCCAACAGCGGAATGTCGAAATTCCACGTTAAAAATGGCACAGTGTCATAGCTTGACAAGTCGCTTGCCCATAGAAAACTTTGCTGTCGCAATTCAATAGCAGACGGGAAAAATGCAAACATGGCAAACAGTATCGGCATTTGCAGCAGCATCGGCAGACAGCCACCCATCGGACTTACGCCGACACTCTTGTACAATGCCATCTGAGCTTGCTGGCGTTCAAGTGCTTTGTCGGCAGGAATCCGCCCGTTGATTGCATCAATTTGAGGTTTCAGAACTCTCATCTTGGCTGTGGACATATACGATTTGAACGTAAAAGGCAAAATGATTATCTTGATAACCACCGTCATAAGCAGGATTATCAAGCCGTAATTTGTCATAAACGAACCGAAAAAGTTGAACAGCGGAATGATTATCAACTGACTAACCCAGCGGAAAAGTGTCCAGCCCAAAGGGACAATTCCTTGAAGTTCAGGTTTTTGACTGCTTTCTAAACCTTTGTTAAACGATGAGAGAATTTTGTACTGATTTGGCACAAGATACCATTGCAGATTCGTTGGTTGGTTGCCTGTCGGGTCGAAAGCTACGGCAGACTCAACCGAGTAGGATTTCAGATATTTTGAATCCTGCGGCATAACCACACTTGACAGTCTTGTGGATTGGAAAGACTGTTTCGACAAAAGCACCGTGCTAAAAAACTGGTCTTTTGCCACAATCCACTGCAACGGCGTAGAAGCCGTTTTGGAATCGGTTTTGGAGTCGCTCAACTTGTCCATATCCTTGTCGAAAAAACGATAATTGAGCGTTGAATATCGGTTCTCAAACTTCCGCCCTTTCTCCTTCTGACTTATTTTGCATTCCCACTGTACTCCCAACTGATTGGTCATAGGAGGAAAAAGATTTGTCATATTATGCGCAACTATGTCAAAATCAATCTTATAGCTGTCGTCTTGTATGGTATAAATAAAATCAATTTTGGAAGTATCATTTACATTCAACCTCATTGTAACTGTCTTGAAATCAGTATCATGTCTGACTTCAGGAGTAAAATAGAAATTGCTTGAAGAAAGCACGCGATTATCAGCTGTTTGCAAAACAAAATCGAGGCTGTTTTCATCTTCGCTGTCAAAAAGCACAAGTGGCAGCGAATCAAATGTTTTGTACTTTTTTAATTCGGCATAGGTTAAATTGCCGCCTTTGGGTGAAAATTTCAGTTTCAAAAGGTCCGTTTCTATTTCAACAAGCGTGCTATCTCCCTTGGCAACATTGGCAAAAAGCCCGAACTTTGCCTCCTTTATGGAGTCATTGCTTGTGTCTGTTCCTGAAACAGAGTCGTTTAACTCTTGAGTTGCCTCTTTTTCGGCAAAAAGTTGTTGCTCGTATTGAATTTGTGCAATCGAGTCATTGTATCGTTGTTTGGCAATTTCCTCTTGTGAAGGGCGATTTAACCACTGAAATCCTACAAAAATTGCTACAATCAACAGTAGCCCTACTAAAGTTTTATTGTTCATTTATATATTTTATAAATAATTGATTAACTGAAAATTGGTTTATAACTCACTAAATTTGCATATCAATCAGTTTTTTCATTTTCTCAAAACACTCTTCGGGTGTTCCGTGATTGTTTGCTATCTTGTTATATCGGTTCGTTTTCTTGTAATAATCGCGGATTGGGGCAGTTTGATTACTGTAAATATCCAAGCGTTTTTCAATAATTTTCAAGTTATCGTCGCTTCTGCCTGATTTGATACCTCTGGCAAGCAGCCGTTCCACAAGTGTTTTTTCGTCTGCTACAATATCTACCATAAGGTTGATTTTTTCGCCTCTTCTGCCTAATATTTCATCTAACTCCTCTGCCTGCTTGATGGTGCGCGGAAAGCCGTCAAGGATTATCCCACTTGCGTTGTTATGTAGCTCTATCTCTTCAATTAAAATATTGATAATCATCTCGTCAGGAACCAATTCGCCTTTTGATATGAACTTGTAAATCTTTTTTCCCAGAGCCGTATTTTTTACTGCCTCCTCTCTGAGTAACGAGCCTGTTGAGAGGTGCAAGAACCCATATTTTTTCGATATAAAAGCACTTTGCGTTCCCTTGCCTGAGCCGGGTGCTCCAAATAATATTATGATTGTCATTTATTTTTTTTATCTACTTATTGGAATTTACTAAATGTAAATCTCTCTCCGTATTCGTTTTTATATGAGAGAGTTGTGCTGCTTAATGTAATCACGGTGTACGATTTTGGAATTACCTGTCCCATTTCTCCCTTGTGAATAATCTTCAGATTTGCTCCCTCCAGCGACCAGTCAAAAGCCTGTGCTTCCTTTTCGGTTACGTCATCGGAGGTATCCCAGGTAACGCCTTTTCCACCTGTATCGTAACGATAACAGTCGTAGCCGTTGCTACCGTTCTGCGCCGTTACAGGACGCCTCCACTTGCCAATCATCAGCGAAGAGGAAAATTGCGTCTCATATTCATTGCAAGACTCTAATAAACAGATACTTATTAGGGTAACTAATATAGTGACAATTTGGTTATGCTTCATAAACTTATATTGCAAAATTGTAGTTGAACTAAAAACATGTGCAAAGTTACAAGATTTTTTTGGAAACTGATACAACTTTCGGAAAATGGCAAAACTTTTTTCGAGATGCTGTGAAAAAAGTTTGAAATAGAATATGCTTACATTTTTTTCTCCGTTAGAACATACATATCAATAAAAACAATCGCTTGCCCACATCACACCAACTTCGCAGGAGTTCAACTCCTGCGGAGTTGCGGCAAATAAGAGAGCCTGCACTGTTTATTGATATGAAAATCCTATGGATTTTTAAACAACTTGTTTAGGTACAAAAAATAAATAACTTGTAATGTTTTTAATTTCTGGATTGCTTCGTTCCTCAAAATGACGCATTGCGTTTGGACTTCGCGTGATAACTGCATTTATGTCCGTATGACAAAATGTAAATAATCGTAAGTGAAACTTACGGCTAAAAATAACCCGCACCTCAACCCGTAGGGTTGAACCATGATACTAATTCAACCCACATTAGGTTGAGGTGTGGAATATTGTGTTTCCGCAGGTTTCACCTATGGTTATTCACATAACGCCCTACGGGCCAAAACATTTTAATGAATAACTAAATGCGGACCTTGCGTGAAAGTTACATTTTGCCTGTAGGGCATTCATATCAATAGAAACAAATGCAGCCCGACCAAAACCTCGTAGATGTTTCATCTTATCTGTTTTTCATTGCTTAATCCGTGTCATTCTTTGGAATTATGGGATAGGATGAGATAATAAATGAAAAGGGGTTCCAAATTTTTGAAAACCCTTTTTATTGCTGATTAGGGACATATTACACTACAACTCGCTGAAACAGTGTCCAATGTAGCTGTGATTATTGTTTCTCCGTTTGAAACACCTGTTACTGCACCGTTGACAACAGTAGCAACTAAAGTATTGCCTGATTGCCAATCAATTTTAGCCTGGTAATCATAATCTGTAGGCTTTACCGTAACTATAAGATTTTGAGTTTCTCCAATATCAATGTGCATCAAGCGAGGAGAAATCGTAATAGAAGTAGCCAGTGTATCAAGCGTTGGCGGCGGCGGCGGAGACGGCGGCGGCGGAGACGGCGTTTCTTTACAGCTTGCAATCAATATTGCAAACAATACGGTCAAAAGTAATTTTGAACTTTTCATAAACATAAAATTTTAGTTATTAATAAAAGTTCAAAGTTATATAAAAAAAATGAATTAAAAAAAATATTGTAACTTTGCAAATTGCTTACAAACAGATTGAATGTGCAATAAAATACTGAATTTCAAATAAATCACAAATAAAGATAGTGAACTTACATAAATATACGTTGTCTCTGTTCGGTTGGATGCCGATTTTTAATTGCGAAATTCCCGATAAATGTGTAATTTGCATTGCTCCGCACACAAGTAATTGGGATTTTATTGCAGGCATACTGTTTAAAATGGCTTACAAGATTCAATCCAGTTTTTTTATAAAGGATTATTGGTTCAGGTTTCCATTGAAAACGATTTTAAAAAAACTTGGCGGAATGCCGATAAAAAGGGACAAAAGGCAATCCACAACTGATTTGTTAGCTTTGGAGTTTGCCGGAAAAGAGGTATTCAGAATTGCAATTACGCCCGAAGGTACAAGAAAACCAAACCCCGATTGGAAACTCGGCTTTTACTGCATCGCTCTGAAGGCACAAGTACCGATATTACTCGTTGCAATTGACTACAAAACAAAGACAATAAATGTAGGCAAACTCTTTTTTCCAACAGGAGATGTCCAAAAAGATATTTTGAAAATAAAAGCCTTTTACAAAATATTTACAGGCAAATTCCCCGAAAGATTTGCAGTTTGATAAAAAAAATTGTTCTCAAAAAGTACAAGGCTGTCTCAAAAGCACGCAGATGAGGCAGATTTAATGGACTTACGTAGATAAAAATTAATATGATTACCGCATTACGACCTAAAGCAACAAAAGTGTCGTCATTGCGGGCTTGACCCGCAATCCCCTGTTTTCTAAGGACTTATTTAGATGGGGGATTGCGGGTCGAGTCCGCAATG
>JAITNR010000089.1 GCA_031290375.1 Prevotellaceae bacterium
CCATATATTTTGAGGGAAAATTATTGACAAAAGAACCTTACCGGAAGTTTATTGTTGAATTTTGCACAAAAGAGATGGGAAATTTAATAGATGCTGGGCAAACGTCGGAAAAACCGATACAATTGATGCCTATTCTGAATTTACAGCGTGATGTGGAAAAATTACAAAAGGAAGAGGAACGCAACACAGGAATAGAAGTATTAAGGTATTTAGTAGAGCTAAACATATACCTTCATACTGCCTGTGAACGGAATTGCTTGTGGTGCAATGACTATTTTCATCAAAGTTTATGTTGCACGAAAAAGCAGGGAGCACAGCCGGAAACCTTGAATATTTCGACATTGAAAACTGTTTTATCTCAGATTCGTTACGGAACGGTAGGAAAGATAAACCTGCTGGGCGGTAATATACTGGCAGTTCCTTATTTTGAGGAGCTACCAACTTTATTGGCAGATGTGAAAGAGCGTGTACGTATCTGGAACCACTATGCAAATTTTATTTCCTGCAAAACGAGACTTCCTGATTTTCTTTATGAGGTAGTGGTGACTTTTCCGGAGGATAAAAGCGCATGGAAGCATTGTTTCGCATTATTAAAAGACACAAAGGCAAGGTATCATTTTTTTATTACCGGAACGGAAGATTACGAAAAGGCAGCAATATGGATTGAAAAGTACGGAATAAGCCGTTACACTGTACATCCTGTTTACACAAATACGAATCAGGCCTTTTTTGAGGAATATGTTTATACTTCTTATGAAGATATTTTTCAAACAAAACTTTCCTTTCGCCAAATTTTTGCGCACCAAAAATTGAATACGCACTTTTTCGGGTTGCTGACAATTTTTCCGGATGGAAATGTGTATGCCAACGTAAACCGTGCTGCATTGGGAAGTATTGCTACAGATACTTTATTAGACACCATCAACAAAGAAATGCTTGTAAATACTGCATGGCGGAAAATTCGAGACAAGGCGCCCTGTTCCAATTGTCTCTATCAATACCTTTGTCCTTCGCCTTCCAATTATGAAACGGTCATTGGGAAACCGGATTTATGCCATATAAAAAAGAAATGCGATGAAAGATAAAAAACTAACGCTTATTATTCCTTTTCTCAACGAAAGATATGAAGTTGAAAATACGATAAAAAGCATTATCGTGCACTCATTCGGTGATATTGAAATCCTGCTGATAAACGATGCCTCCGATGATGGTTTTGACTATAAAGTGGTTGCTGAAAAGTACAATGTGAGCTATATTGAAAACATGGAGCGTTTGGGTGTAGCCGCTTCACGGGATTTGGGTGTGGAATGGTGCCGGACGCCTTATTTTTTGTTCTTGGATGCACACATGCGATTTTATGATAATTTGTGGGTACAGAGGATTGTTGAGGAATTAACAGCCGATAAAAGGGCTTTGTTGTGCTGCCAAACCAAATCATTAGGCTTGGAAAACGGATTGTTGGTGGAACGTGCCAATCGCAGTACCTCTTATGGCGCCTGTGTTGAATTGAGCAATAAAAAACGGGAATTGGTCGAACCATATTGGATATTTGGAACACCATTCGATACTACAGAATTACAGACTTTCCCTATTGTTTGTGTGTTGGGAGCCGGTTATGCCTGTAGCAAAGAATATTGGCAGTATCTGAAAGGGTTGGAAGGCTTAAAATATTATGGAACCGATGAATCCTATATCAGTATGAAAGTATGGATGGAGGGCGGAACTTGCAAACTACTGAAAGATGTTGTTATCGGGCATATTTACCGGACAAACAGACCACCTTATAGTACAGAGATGAAATTTCGGCTATACAATAGATTATTTATAGCTGAATTACTATTACCCAAGGAATTGAAAAAAGAATTATTGTCCATGATTAAACTTTTTCATTTCCCATACCTGTCGGAAACATTACTTATGTTATATGAGAACGATGATAAAATCAGGCAACTGAAGCATTATTACAAAAATATTTTCACACGGGATTTTTTATTTTTTGAAGAAATGAATACTAAATATCACAATAAAAACAAAACAAAAGATAGGTTGGCGGACAATATTAATGCTATTTTGGATAGTATCGTAAAGAGAATAGAGGAACAAACCGTTCCGGAAATCGGAATACTGAGGGGACGCATGGGCATAGTTATTTTTTTGTTTTATTATGCCGGATTTACCGATAGCGAACCGATAGCCGCAGAAACCATGCTGGCAGATTTATTGAAAGACATAAAAGCCGATACCCATTATGGTTTTTATACGGGACTAAGCGGCATTGGATGGGGTATTGAATACTTGCATCAACAGGGATTCGTGGAAGGCGATACCAATGAAATACTGGCAGATTTTGATAAAAAAATCATGGAAATAAATCCGCAATATATTTGCAATTTAAACAAAGATTATGGCTTTGGAGGTATAGTACTTTACCTTTTAGTGAGACTTTATACTATCGAAAAAGAGGCGAAAGCAAATCCTTTCGACCGCGAGTACTTGACAAGTGTGTACGACAGGATATGCAGTGTAGTGGCACAACGCGATACAAGTTGCGACAGCATAGATATTTTTTTAGCGTTTTTGAATTATTACGAAAATAAAGAAACAATAGCCCAAGCTGAAATTTATGATGTTTGGTGTTTGCTCAATCCCCAGAATACTTTTTTACAGGATTTGGATTTGGGACTACAGGGAGCCACAGGAGTGGGTTTAAAACTAATATTGGACCATACAAAACAAATTTTATTCACATGAATGGTAAACCTCCTTTAATATCCGTAGTCATCCCGGTATACAATCCGGGATGCGAAGTTTTAAAAAACACCCTGCATTCCGTAGTGTATCAAACCTATCAGAACTTAGAAATATGGGTGATAGACGATGGATCGGATACGGATATTTCCCCGATTATAAAAGAAATAGTCGATGCACGTATCCATTATCATAAATTGCCGCACGAAAATGCGAATGTTGCCCGAAACTTTGGCATAACGAAAAGTACGGGACAGTTTATCGCATTCTTGGATGCGGATGATTTGTGGCTGGAAAATCATATTGAAGATTGTTGGCATACATTGAAAGAGACTTCCGCTGATGGACTGTACGGAAGCCTGATATTGCGAAATCCGGTCGACTATTCGGAAAAAACGGTTTTTGTGAGAGATACAAAAAAGGATGAAACCATGATAGACTATTTGCTCAGCAGTGGTTACGGAGCACAGACATCTACGCTTTTTGTCCATTCGGAAAGTGCAAAAGATATTCGCTGGAATCCGAAATTAAAACGGCATCAGGATTATGATTTTGTTGTCCGTTACAGTAAAAAATACAAACTGATACCCAAATCTACACCAACTGTTATTTATCGTTTGGGCAACAAGGTTCCAAATATTGATTTTGCATCCTGCATCCGGTTTATCAAAGAAAATGAAGATGACATCAGCCCTGCAATTTACAATCGTTACTGTCTAAATATGTTATCCTTGGCAAAACGAAAAAACGAGGCTGCCGAAATTATCCGACACTATCAAAAAGAAGCAACAAGATACATGGAATATTTGTCTTATGCACAGTTTCTGAGTATCCGCCACCCCCGCACCAAGATGGAATTAACAAAACTGAAATCGGAATATCTTTTTCACATTCTAAAAACAGTTACTACATTATGACGATACTCTTGTACAATTTATATTTCAATACCTAAATTTTTTTTATCCCTGAATCGCTGAATTTAAAGTCTAAATTTGCTGGTATAAAAAAAAACACTTATATTTGTGCATTGGTTTTTATAATTCACATCATACTATGAAGGAC
>JAITNR010000104.1 GCA_031290375.1 Prevotellaceae bacterium
AAATTTGTACTTTTGTGCATTGATTAATCTGTGTTTAAGATATCACAAAGATAATCAATGCGGCGGGATTTTGTATCCCGCTTTTTTTTTTATGAATGGTTTAGCGGACAGTAGTGAAATAATATATAAATTTATACCTAAAAAACAAATCGTGTAAATTTGTTAAACTGTGATAATTTGGTGTTAAACTTTTGGCGATAGTTTAACATCAAATTTTAATTTTACTTAAACAACGCTTAAACGTCGATTAATAAAGGGCTTTGAAATATTAAACTGCTTTCAAAAAAGACTTTTTTATGGGCTTTTGTCCGTCCGAAAATTATGCCGCATTTTTCAAAAAATAGGACAAAGGTTACAATTTAGGTTACAATTTTTTAACAATCATTAACGCTGTTTTTTTGTATATTTAACTGTAACTCATTTCTACATTTCGGACAGCACGCATACAGGCATCAATAAACCAGTCTTCTATCTGTTTAGCGTCCATTTTTTGAAGTGATGTGTTTTGCGTATTAATGCCGCCTTTGTTAAAACTGTCAATATTGATCGTAATATTGCGGATTTGCTTTGCCGAACCTGTAACTTCACTAACGCTTTTACTTAATGAATTTCCACTATTGTCATTATTGTTTTCGTTATTACCATTGTTTGTGGTGATGGTTTTAATATTTTTTCCGCCATTGGTTGCCTGACTCCGCAAGGCAGGAAAATTTTCTGCCATTTTTTTTGCAGTGTCGGTGGAGTTTTTATTAGGACTTCGGCTCTGTATGAAAATGAATTATTAGAAGTCCCCTATATAAAAATCGGGTGCAAAGGTAGGTGTTTTTTTGGGATTGTGCAAATTTATTTTTTTTTACATAATTTCAGAATTGACATAATCAATGCAGCGTAATGTTACCCAATTATTCATTATTAACATTGCTTCAAAAAAAGATTTGATTAGATAATTGCCTCTTTTTTGTTACCGATAATTTGATTAATTTTGTAAAAATTTAAACTGCTTATCCGAAACAAGCAAGTAAGAGGGCTTTTGCATTGCTATTCCTATTGATTTATAACTATTTATAAAATCAACTTACTCGGAGTGGATAAGCAATAAATTTAATTATAATGATAATAGAAATAGACAGGCAGTCGGGTTTTTGCAATGGGGTTGTAAGGGCAATACAGAAAGCAGAACAGGAGCTTTCGCTTAATCAACACCTGTATTGTCTTGGCGATATTGTTCATAATTCTGAAGAAGTTGAGAGACTCCGAAAAATAGGCTTGCAAACCATTGATAAACAGCAATTAGCATCTTTGCATGATGTTAAGGTTTTACTTCGGGCACACGGAGAACCTCCCGAAACCTATAAATTGGCTAAAAAAAACAACATAACCGTAATTGATGCTTCTTGCCGAGTAGTATTGGCTTTACAGCAAAAAATCAAGGTAGCACATGAGAGTTTTCCCGATGCGCAAATTGTGATTTTCGGCAAGAACGGACACGCTGAAGTGCTTGGTTTAGAAGGACAAACATCCTACACTGCAATAATAGTAGAAAACAATGATGACTTGCGAAAAATTGATTTTAGCAGGCAAATTTTTCTTTTTTCTCAAACAACAATGTCGCTCGAAGGGTTTCAGCATATTGTAAATGAGATAAAAAAGCAACTTCAACCAAATGTTGATTTTAAGTATTTTGACACCATTTGTCGCCAGGTGGCAAACAGAATTTCTGAGATAAGAATTTTTGCCAAAAAATATGACATAATTCTCTTTGTGAGCGGAACAAACAGTTCCAACGGCAAGGTCTTGCTTAGTGTATGCAAATCGGAAAATCCGAAAACTTATATTATTTCATCAACAAAAAATATTGATTTTGAGCAGATTAAAGATGCCAAATCAATAGGAATATGCGGTGCCACCTCAACGCCTGCGTGGTTGATGGAGGAGGTAAAAAATTTTGTTGAAAAGGAATTGCGGATTAAATTTTCAAGCGAATAAGCTGTCCCTTTTTCACCGCAAGATATCAACACACCTTTTCAGGTTTGAGATAAAAATGTCAATTTCTTCTGTGGTGTTGTACAGGGCAAAAGAGGCACGCGCCATTCCGTTCTGGTGGAAAAACTCCACAAGTGGCTGAGCACAATGATGCCCTGTGCGAATGGCAACACCTGTTTTGTCAAGCAAAGTGCCCAAGTCAAAATGATGTATTCCTTTGATATTAAACGAAATAACGCCACATTTTTGCTTTGCCTGTCCGTAGATTTGCAGGTCGGGGATTTGGGTCAGTTTGTACGTGACATATTTCAAGAGTTCATCCTCATGCTTGATAATTTCTTCAAAATTGGTGTTTTTCAGATAATTAAGGGCTGTTTCCAGTGCAACGGACGATATAAAATCGGGCGTTCCAGCCTCAAATTTGTATGGCAAAACGTTGTAGGTGGTTTTGTCAAAACTCACATTTTCAATCATTTCACCACCTCCCTGATAGGGACGGAATTTGTCAAGCCACTCCCTTTTGCCGAACAAAACTCCAATGCCTGTCGGAGCATACACCTTATGCCCCGAAAATGCGTAAAAATCGGCATCAAGCGATTGAATATCAATCTTTAAGTGTGCAACAGCCTGAGCACCATCCACCAACACAGGAACATTGTGATTGTGTGCAATTTCAACGATTTTCTTTATCGGATTAATTGTACCCAGTACATTGGAAACGTGAGCAACAGAAACAATTTTTGTTTTCCTTGAAAACAGTTTTTCGTACTGGTCAAGCAGAATATTGCCGTCAATATCAATGGGTATAACCTTGATTTCAAGTCCAAAACGCTCGGCTGCCAGCTGCCACGGCACAATGTTTGAGTGGTGTTCCATTTGCGAAACAAGAATTTCGTCTCCCACTTGGCAAAGTTCGGCAAAACATTGAGCTACAAGATTTATGCTCTCCGTTGTGCCTCGCGTAAAAATTATTCCATCCTTGTATGGCGCATTGACAAAGTCGGCAATGGTTGCCCGAGCCTGCTCGTGAGCCTCCGTTGCCATTTGGCTAAGGTAATGCACACCGCGATGAATATTAGCATTCTGCATTCTGTAAAGCGTTGATATTTTATCAATTACGCAAGTCGGTTTTTGTGTTGTAGCCGCATTGTCAAAGTAAATCAACGGTTTTCCGTAAACAGTCTGCTCCAAGATTGGAAAATCTTGCCTTATGGTTTGAACATCAATCATTTTATCAATTTTTTATTTTTTGCTAAATTAATATTTTTTAAAGAAAAAAACAAATAAATCTTTTTTTGAGGTGCTGTATTAATTGGGAGTTGAAAATTAATGACATTAACCCAAACACCACAGGGGCGGAATGTGATATTACCAACATTTCGTCCCTAACAGAGCTGCACAATGCACAAAACCATGCCGTGTGAAGTATAAAATTTAACTCTCAATTATCAACTTTCCTTCATCGCTGCCTGCGCTGCTGCCAAACGTGCTATTGGCACGCGGAAAGGCGAGCAGGAAACGTAATCTAATCCTTGTCTGTGGCAGAATTCTACCGACGAGGGTTCGCCGCCGTGTTCGCCGCAAATGCCGCATTTGAGTTCGGGACGGATTTCACGTCCTTTCTTTACAGCCATTGTAACCAACTGTCCTACACCGTTTTGGTCAAGTACTTGGAAGGGGTCGAATTTCAAAATTTTCTTTTCCAAATAAACGGGCAAGAAGGAGGCAATGTCGTCGCGGCTGTAACCGAAAGTCATTTGCGTAAGGTCGTTTGTACCGAAGGAGAAAAATTCTGCCGCGCTTGCAATGCGGTTAGCCGTGAGGGCAGCACGTGGAATTTCAATCATCGTACCTACCTTAAAATCAATGCTGTCGCCTGTTTCTTCAAAGAGCGTTTTGGCGGTAGCGCGGATAATTTTTTCCTGTTCCAAAAATTCGTACAGAATACCGGTAAGCGGCACCATAATTTCGGGAATGGCTACTACACCGCGTTTTTTCAAGTTCAACGCTGCGCCCAAAATTGCGCGGGTCTGCATTTCGGTAATTTCGGGATAAGTATTGCCCAAGCGGCAACCGCGGTGTCCGAGCATCGGATTTTGTTCGTGGAGCGAATCAACGCGCTGTTTGATTACTTTCACATCAACGCCCATCGATTCAGCCATTTCCTGCTGACCTTTGGCATCGTGAGGAACAAATTCGTGGAGCGGCGGGTCGAGCAGGCGCACCGTAACGGGCAGCCCTTCCATCGCTTCAAAAATTCCTTCAAAGTCGGCTTGTTGATAAGGCAGCAGTTTTGCCAACGCTTTGCGGCGACCTTCAACATCTTCTGCCAAAATCATTTCGCGAATTGCCTTGATTTTTTCGCCTTCAAAAAACATGTGTTCCGTGCGGCAAAGTCCTATGCCTTTTGCACCAAATTTTCTGGCAACAGCGGCATCGTGCGGCGTGTCGGCATTGGTGCGAACAGCCATACGGGCATATTTGTCAGCCAAAGCCATAATATCTTTAAAATCGTTGTCAAGTTCGGCTTCCTGAGTTGCTACCTGTCCTTCGTAAATATCTCCTGTTGAGCCGTTTAACGAAATAAAATCGCCTTCTTTCAAAGTGAGCGCACCAACTTTCATTGTTTTAGCAACATAATCAATAACGAGTGCTCCTGCACCCGAAACGCAACATTTTCCCATTCCGCGAGCCACAACGGCAGCGTGCGAAGTCATACCGCCGCGAGCCGTCAAAATGCCCTGAGCAGCAGCCATACCCGCCAAATCTTCGGGCGAAGTTTCGATACGCACCATAATCACTTTTTCGCCTTTGGCAGCCCATTCAGCCGCATCATCGGCATTGAAAACGATTTTTCCAGTGGCAGCACCCGGCGAGGCAGCCAAACCTTTGGCAATCACATTTGCCGATTTCAAAGCAGATTTATCGAAAACAGGGTGAAGAAGTTCGTCGAGTTTGTTCGGTTCGAGGCGAAGAAGTGTGGTTTTTTCGTCAATTATTTCCTGACGGAGCAAATCCATCGCTATTTTAATCATAGCCGCACCGGTACGCTTGCCGTTACGAGTTTGCAAGAACCATAATTTACCTTCCTGAACGGTAAATTCCATATCCTGCATATCTTTGTAGTGGTTTTCGAGTTTAGTTTGCAAAGAATCAAGTTCCCTGTAAATTTTGGGCATCGATTCTTCCATTGACGGATATTTTTCAAATCGGTCTTTTTCGGAAACGCCTGCAAGTTCAGCCCAACGCTGCGAGCCGAGTTTGGTAATTTGCTGCGGGGTACGGATACCTGCCACAACGTCTTCGCCCTGAGCGTTAATCAGATATTCGCCTACAAACTGGTCTTCGCCTGTTGCGGCATCGCGGCTGAAACAAACGCCTGTAGCCGAAGTATTTCCCATATTTCCGAAAACCATTGCCTGCACTGTTACGGCAGTTCCCCATTCGGCAGGAATACTTTCCATTTTACGATAAAGAATGGCGCGGTCGTTCATCCAAGAGTCGAACACGGCACAAACAGCACCCCAAAGTTGCTCGTAACTGTCGTTCGGAAAATCTTTGCCTGTCTGCTTTTTAACGGCTGCCTTGAACAGTTTTACAAGTTCCTGCAAATCGGCAACTTCGAGTTCATTATCGAGTTTTACGCCTTTTTTCTCTTTAACATCTTCAATAATTTCTTCAAAAGGGTCAATGTCGTTTTTGTTTTCAGGTTTCATTCCCAGAACCACGTCTCCGTACATTTGTACAAAACGGCGGTAAGAGTCCCAAACAAAACGCGGATTGCCGGTTTTTTTGGTCAAACCTTCTACAACCGCGTCATTAAGCCCCAAATTCAAAATGGTGTCCATCATACCGGGCATCGAAGCACGCGCGCCTGAACGAACAGAAACCAAAAGCGGATTTTCTACATCACCAAATTTGCTGTTCATCAATTTTTCCACAAGAGCGATTGCCTTTTCTACATCCGGTTTAAGAATTTTCACAACTTCTTCTTTTCCAATGGAATAATAGTCGTTGCAAGTATCGGTAGTGATAGTGAAACCGGGAGGCACCGGCACCCCGATAAGATTCATTTCGGCAAGATTTGCGCCCTTGCCTCCGAGCAGATTTTTCATTTCTGCCTTACCTTCGGCTTGTCCGTTGCCAAAAGTATAAACGCGTTTTACGTTAGTTGTCATAAGTGTCATGATATTTAATATTAAAATTAATTTTTTATATCAATTTGGTGTTTAGCAATGCAAAACTGATAACTTATAATAGATTTCAAAAAGATATTAGATAAAAGAAGAAAGATATAGATTAGAGACAAAAAGATGTTGCTTTTTCATTATCTATAAATTTTATTTGTTTTTGTCTATCTTCTCTAATCCAAAAATTCTTAATTTAAAAAATATTATAAATTATTTATTTTTCGTTACTAAATATTGTCAGTTGTAAGTATCCTTACAAAAAACGGGGTGCAAAGGTACAACTAATTTTTCAAATAAAAAAACAGGATTATTGGCTAAAACTTTTTTTGAGACGCCAACAAATTTTTTATAACCCCAAAAACCGAACAACCCCATCTCAAGATTGTCCGATTTTCGAGAAAAAATATTGCTTTGTCAGTATTTCCTGTAAGTGCTTTAAAGGCTACAAAGCCCTTATAGCCTTTAAGGATTTACCTCTGATACACACCTCACTTGATTACCTAACGCCTTTGGATGATGATTGGTGAAAAAGTAACTTTGGTTGATTCTCAAATTCTGCGCTTCGTTTGCAGAAGAAGAAGTGGAAGCCCAGTAGTAGCCGTACGCGCCAGTATCGGTCAAAAAATCATCGTAGTGAAGACCGCTGGCGGGCAGAATAACGCTTTTGCTGTTGTCGGTTTTCGCTGTAATCACAAGACCTCCGGCGTGACTGTCAGTGCCTACGATTGATGTAGAGGTAGAAGGCAAACGCCATGTATTGTAAGTTGTTGCATAAACACCACCTGAATTATAATTTGTACCACTTTCAGAAATAGCATTCCATTCGATGTCTGTAGGAACGTGCCAGCCTGTCGGGCAAGGGTCATTGGCGGTTTTATAGAAATTAGGATTGGCAGTTGCCCAAATGTGTTGGTCGGTGAGGTTCGCATCTCGCCAAGTATTATCGCCATAGACAAACTTGCCCTTATGGTCGGCATCGGTTACCTGCAAGAAAGGAATACCTGTACCGCCCAGTTCAGTAGCAAGTGTAGCAGAATTGCCGTCGTAAGTAATAGCAGTGCCGGTCGTTTTTTCAATCTGATTGGCGATTGTTGCGGCATCAAGGGCTACGATTTTTGTGATTGTACCTGAAATGGTTGTTTCTGAACTTCCCCAACCTGTAGTCTGGTGTCCGTCTGCAATACGTCCCCACTGGTAAAAGTCGCCCAAATCGGCTGCATTTTCGTTTTCTACGCCCAGATTGGTTGCCAAAATCCGCAGTTTACCCGCAGTACCACTGCCTTTTCCTGTATAAGAAGGTGCTGCATCAATATCTACATAATAGTATTTAACACCATTAGATGTTATAAACTTGGTTTCGTCAAGTTTGATAAACTCAATTTCGGTACTGACCGTTTGCGGTGTAGCAGTGTTGGGGTTTTTGTATTGACAGGTGAAAATGAGTGTGTCATTTTTATTTACACTGCCAAGTAATGTTTTCAGTGCGGCACTGTTCCAAGTCTGTGCCGTTTCAGGAAAATGAACAGGCACACGGAATATTTTAGCCATACCGCCGTTGACAGCAGGAATATCCACAACAGTACCCGGTTGACGCTTGCGGTTGACCTTCCATTGGAAAGAACTTGCCTCGCCGCCTGTGGTTGCGCTTTTGTAGGCTTCCAAATCCTGATACTGATAAGTGTACATCACCGAAACAGGAGAGAAAATTTTGTAAGCATTGGCTGACAGTGCTGCGCAACTGCTTAAAAATGTAACAGTAACCTCTGCTCTTTCTGTACTTTCCATACTGTTAACCGTTTGCGAAGCGTAGTAAGTTTTGCCATTGACTAATGGAGTAGTAGCAGGCAAAACCGTACCTCCTGTAGCAGTAGCGTACCATTTGATATCAGCACCATTTGGCTCTAAATTTGCAACAGTACTGCCTGTTGGACAAACCCCCTGTGTGCTTGCAACAGCAGGTTTAGGAGTTGGAGGCGGACAGCCGATACCAACCCATTCGCTGCTGTTCCAATACTCAACACAGTTTTTGGTTGTGTTAAAGATAGTTAAACCTGTGGCTTCAGCATGTTCTTTGTCGATAAAGGGTTGTGATGCTCTCACCGCGTCTCGTTCGACAGTTGAAAGTTGCGGCAACCGCAAACCATTGTTGTTGTTACTAATCAGTTCGAGAACTGAAAACGTTTCGGGGGCTTTATCAAGCCCGATTGTTACTTGGGCGTTTAAGCCCGCAATAGTTGCCGTCAGGGCAACTGCGAATGTAAAAATTTCTTTTCGCATCTTTTTTGAATTTAAAAATTTATTATTACTGTTTATTATTAAAAAAAATATTTTACTGTTTTTTTCCGTATTTCACACGGGGTTATCCATATTAAAGTCCTTACGGACTTTGTGCGCTGATTTTTACCACAAAGGACACAAAGTTTCACAAAGTTTTTAAGTTTTTAGTTTAAATAACCCCTCTGTCCTTCGGACATCTCCCCTTTATAAAAGGGGAGAACTCGGTATTTTCATCATTTGTGCATTACAGAGCCGAACAATATTTGTTCGTTGCACAATTTTTGTTCGCCTCACTGCTCCCCCCCTTTTATAAATGGGGGCAAGGGGGGTTATATTTTTTCCATTTCTCCATGTTCCCTTTCCTTTTTCCCTGTTTCTAAACACAACAAAAGCAGTCTGTTAATATTAACATACTGTATATCCATCATACAACTACGGAACAAAACACGTAACTGCTTGATAATCAACGACTTGGGGGGGGGGGGGGGTAAATCGCTCATAAACAATGAGTTACGGGCTTTTTCTGTCTGTAACGCTATAATCATCAACATTTGCAAGTAAGCTGTCATATTTTGAGTTATCTATTTTTATCTTTTTTTGTATATAAAAATCGAGTGCAAAGGTAAGTGAATTTTTTGGATTGTGCAAATTTTATTTTTTACAGAACCACTTTTTTTTTAAAAATGAATAATGAGAATGAATATTTAACCTAAAAAGTAACAAAAGTACCGTCATTGCAGACTACGACTCGCAACCGCAATGACGGGTATTTGGAAGTGATTTGGGTATTAGATACGACATTCATTTTTCCTTTTTAGGTAAATCTTCATTTTGTGCTAAATTTTAACTACCTTTGTGGCAATTTTTTTTCACTTTTTACGTTTTTATTTCACTAAGAAATAGCAAATGAATTTTAAACAGGCTAAGGTAACTGTCTTAATATTGTCAATCAGTCTATTGACAACAACTCACAGAAGTTCCGCTCAAAAATACAAGTGGACAAACTACTATTTGGAAACAGGGATTTTAGGAGGTGGCAGTTTTTATTTGGGAGATGTAAATGAAAAGTTGTTCAACAATATGCAACCCACAACTGGACTTTTTCTGAAACGTAAATTCAACGGACATTGGTCTATCAAACTGCAAGCGACAGGCGGGCAAGCAGGAATTGGCAGATTTGACGATAAATTCAGAAAAACTACCTTTTTTGACTTGTCGGCAATTGCCGAGTTTAACTTTTTTAACTTCGGGGCAATGCAGCTTGAGCCCTTTGCATCGCCTGTATCGCCATATATCTTTGTTGGTTTGGGAGGGGCATATTTTAATAAAAATGTAGCACCGATTGTGCCATTCGGAGTGGGTGCGAAGTACCACTTTGCTGAGAGATTTAATTTGGGAATTTATTGGAGTATGCAAAAAACGCTATGGAACGACAATTTTGATTTGGTAAATAATCCCTTGGGACTGAACGCAGGAATATGGAACAACAACGATTGGTACTCTACTTGTGCGGTGTATCTTTCGATAGATTTTTGGCAAATTTGTCCCTCTTGTTTGGACGGGCGGAAAAAATACTACTACAACAAGTATTGAAATTAAATGGAAGAACAAACAGGTGAAATATTGATACCTTGTCATATTGCGATAGTAATGGACGGTAATGGCAGATGGGCAAAACAAAAGGGTTTTGACCGCATTTTTGGGCATACCAACGGCATCAAAACCGTAAGAGAAATTACTGAGGCTTCTGTAGAAATAGGACTTGATTTTCTTACGCTTTACACTTTTTCGACAGAAAATTGGAATCGCCCACAAACCGAAATAGAGGGTATTATGCAACTGCTTGTGCAAAGCATTGAAAAAGAAACGGAAACCTTTATGAAAAACAACGTCCGACTGCTTGTGATTGGAAATATTGAGAGAATGCCAAAAGACGTTGCCGCCAAACTCAACGGCTGTATCGAGCAAACAAGCAAAAACACAGGGCTGTCGCTGGTTTTGGCTCTGAGTTACTCGTCAAGATGGGAGATTACAAAGGCAATAAAAGACCTTGTCAATGAAAAAATTCCTGCGGAAGATATTACCGAACAGCTTGTATCTAAACATCTTACAACAAACAAAATTCCTGACCCTGATATGATTATCCGTACAGGCGGAGAAGTGAGAATAAGTAACTTTCTGCTTTGGCAGGCTGCCTATTCGGAGTTGTTTTTTACCGATACCTTCTGGCCCGACTTCACTAAGGAAGAATTTTGTGCAATAATCTGCGAATTTCAGAACCGGGAACGAAGGTTTGGTAAAACAAGCGAACAAGTAAAATGTGAATGAATAACAAAAAATATATTATCAACAGTAAAATATTCTTAAAAAATATCAGAAAATCAAAGAAATATAAAATGCAAAAGAAAAAAATATTATACCTTGCAACCCTGTTGTTGTTGCTAATGAGCAATAACACGGTTTTTGCACAGAACGACTCTACTCAAAGTGCTGATATTGACTATAGTTTGGCAAAACAACTAATAATAGCCGATATTGATGTTTCGGGCGATGTAACTTACGAAAAGTACATTATAATTGGTTTGTCAGGCTTGTCAACAGGGCAAAAAATTTCCGTACCGGGTAAGGAAATTACCACATCTATCAATCATTTTTGGAAACAGGGCTACTTCTCTGATGTGAGGATACTTGCCGACAAAATGACTAATGACAGTATTTGGCTAAATATTTATCTGAAACAGAAACCAAAAATCTCTCAAATCAACTACTCCGGTGTAAAAAAGTCGGAGCAGGAAGATTTAACAACCAAAACGGGCGTTTCTGTCGGTCAGTTGGTTACGCCTGACCTTATTAATAAAATTGTTTATCAAACAAAAAAATATTTTTCCGAAAAAGGCTTTGATAATGCAGAAATAATTGTAAATCAACGGAATAATCCTGCCGAAACAGGAACAGTTGTTTTGGATATAAAAATTGACAGAAAAGCGAAAATCAAGGTGCATCGCATAATTGCGGAGGGAAATAACTCACTTTCGATTGCCAAAATAGACAAGGCTATGAAAAAGACGAACCGCCCTGCGTTGTTCAATTTTTTCAAAAGCAAAAAATTTGTACGAAATAATTACGAAGAAGACAAAAAATTGATTATAGAAAAATATAATGAAATTGGTTTTAGAGATGCTAAAATAGTGAACGACAGTGTTGTAGTAGCAGACTCAAATCACGTTGACATTCATCTGACTATTGACGAGGGCAAAAAATATCATTTCGGCAGTATCACCTGGACAGGCAACACCCTTTATCCAAATGAAATTCTGTCCACATACCTGAACATCAACAAAGGGGACATCTACAATCTGAAATATCTGAATAAAAGACTGACAGACGATGAAGATGCGGTCGCATCACTTTACAGGGACAACGGTTATCTTTTCTTCCAGATTATGCCCATAGAAGCAAGCATTGTAGGCGATACCATCAACTTTGAGATGAGAATGTTTGAGGGGCGACCCGCTACTATCAACAAAATCACAATCAACGGCAACGACAGGGTATATGAACACGTTATCCGCCGTGAGTTGCGTACCCGCCCCGGCACTGTTTACAGCCAAAACGACCTTGTACGTTCTCTAAGAGATCTGGCTCAAATGCAACTTTTCAACGAAGAAAAACTTTATTCAGGCATTGATATTCAGCCAAATGAAGAGGACGGCACTGTGGATATTACCTACAATTTGGAAACAAAATCATCCGATCAATTTGAATTTTCAGCAGGGATTTCACCACAGGGACCTGTGCTTTCGGTGGGAGTGAAATTTACGAACTTTGCTATTCAAAACCTGTTTAGAAAATCCATGTACAGAATTGTGCCGCAGGGTGAAGGGCAAACTCTAAGCCTCAGAGCGCAGGCAAACGGCAAATATTATCAAAACTACAGTATATCGTTCCTTGAACCCTGGCTCGGCGGCAAACGTCCCAATTCTTTGTCGGTTAGCCTGTATTATTCGATTGTTACGGGGTATAGCTCGCGTTACATAAATGCTATGAACGCAAATACATCCTATTGGCAGAGCTATTACGGCAATACGGGAAATTATACTACCGGCGATGTAGATTATGACTCAGGAACAAGGATGCGGACATTGGGAGGTGCAGTAGGTATAGGTACCCGCTTGAAGTGGCCTGACGACTATTTTGCCCTCTATACTGAACTCTCTTATCAACACTATAATCTAAAAAATTGGTACACATATTACTTTGGGTTTTCAGATGGGGTTTCAAACAGTCTTGCTCTGGGGGTAACACTTTCTCGCAGTTCCATTGATAATCCGATTTATACAAGAAAAGGTTCTTCGTTTATGTTCTCGGTTTCGGCTACCCCACCATATTCGCTTATTGATGGGAAAGATTACAGCACAATGAAACCTGAAGACACTCGCCGCTGGATTGAATATCACAAATGGAAATTTGCAGCAAAGATGTTCTCTCCTCTTTCCAAAAACGAAAAGCTTGTGCTAATGACACGTGTAGAATACGGATTTGTAGGCTATTACAACAAATACAAACGCTCTCCGTTTGAAAAATTCTCCGTTGGCGGAGATGGTATGAGCGGCTATTCAACTCCCGGTACCGAAACCATTGGTTTGCGTGGATATACATCAGGGGCACTTACACCAATGACAACTGACGGTAGCGGAAATCTTGTTGCCAACGGAAATCTTTACACCCGTTTAACAATGGAACTTCGCTATCCAATCCTTATGCAGCAGGCAACAACCGTCTGGGCTTTAGCCTTTGTAGAGGGCGGAAATTGCTGGCAGGAATTCAAGCAGTTCAATCCGTTTGACCTTAAACGCTCTGCTGGGGTTGGGGTAAGGGTATTTCTGCCAATGTTCGGAATGCTCGGCATTGATTGGGGTTATGGTTTCGACAAAATTCAGGGACAAACCACTCCAAGCGGTAGCCAGTTTACATTTGTACTTGGACAGGAATTTTAGTTTAATTGCGATTACGAGTTAAAAATTACGGAAATATTGCAAATGTGTGGAACCTGAAAAATCTTGGGTTCAATATCTAATTCCCTCTGTTTTTTCGGTAAAGTTGCCACGAATTGATGATGTTTTGCCAAAGCACATAAGCACCCGGAGCAACAGCCGAAATCGGATTTAAGTACGTCTGAGCCATCCAGATTGCCAACACAGTGTTTTTTTGTCCGAGCGACTGCCCTGCGGGAATTTTTTGCCCGTATTTTTTTCCAATCAGTTTTCCTAAAAAAAACTGCAATAAACACACTGCCAACGCCGATACAGCAAGCAGTATCTCAATTTTCCCTCCATAATTGTCTTCAATAAGCGACTTAACTATTTGTGCTATCACAATAATCAATGCAATAGCCCAGAAATAAAAGGCAATGTCGCTTTTTTCGGAAATAAATTTCTGAGTCTTAGGCATATATTTTTTGATGCAAAACGCCAAAAGAAAGGGGCAAATAAGCAATGGAAATATTTTTGATAGAATTTTCAGAAAGAAACTTAGAAAGGTGACGTTGCTCCCTCTGTCGCTCATAAGCGGAAACAAAAACGGCACAGCCACCGCTACAACGATGTTGGCAAACAGCGTATAGGAGGCAACAAACTCGATTTTTCCACCAAGTTTTTTAGTTATTACGGCTGCAGCGGTAGCGGTGGGACAAATCACACAAACCATTGCTCCCTGTGCCACAATCCGATTGAACGGTAAAAGCAAATAATAAACGGCAACAGCAAAACCGATTTCAATCAACAACAACCACAGGTGTAACATCGTTGGTTTCAGATTGTTGAATGAAATTTTTGAAAACGTGAACAGGAGCATCAAGAAAACCAAAAAGGGAGTTAGTCCATTCAACGCTCCAAGCCACTTGTAACCTGCAATTCCAACTACCATTGCAATTGGAAGGGTATATTTTTTAATAAAACCCCAAAACATTTTTTTAAATTTATAACCAGTCGCAGACAAGCACAACTGCAAACCAACAACTAATTTTTATTGTACATTATCTCATTTACCACCGCATCAAAGGCAGCAATAGCAGTCATATTGACGATGCTGCGGACAGAACTTTCCACGTCAAGAATATGAATTGGCTTGTTCAGTCCCATCTGTATCGGTCCGTAGCCCTCTTCGCCACCCATTGTTGCCTCCTGTAATGTAGAAATGTTTCTTGATGTGGCAAACAGCTTTTTACGACTGTTCAAGTCGGTTCTTTTTGTGCTGATAACACCCTTAGAATCAAGCATTACAATGTTTTTCAACTTCGCGCCCAACATTATATACAGCATTGTACAGGAATTGGCAGCCGCTCCTGCTCCATTCACTACGATTTTTACGTCTTCAATCTTTTTGCCTACAAGTTCCAATGCGTTCATCAACCCTGCGGCAGAGATAATGGCTGTACCGTGCTGATCGTCACTTATCAGTGGAATATCAAGTTCTGCTCTAAGGCGTTCTTCAATTTCAAAACATTCGGGTGCTTTGATGTCTTCCAAATTTATGCTGCCGAAAGTATGCGCAATCGCTTTAACTATTTCCACGAACTTGGCTGGGTCTTTTTCGTCAATCTCAATATCAAATACGTCAATCCCTGCAAAAATCTTGAATAGCAGTCCTTTACCCTCCATAACTGGCTTCCCTGCCATAGCTCCAATGTCGCCAAGTCCAAGCACAGCCGTACCGTTGGAAATAACTGCTACTAAATTGCCCTTTGAGGTGTAGTCATAGGCGGTATGAGGGTCTTTTTCTATTTCCAAACAAGGCTCAACTACGCCGGACGAGTATGCGAGCGACAAATCAAGTTGCGAATTGTACGGTTTGGTTGGGACAACCTCAATTTTGCCCGGTTTTCCCATTGAATGATAACGAAGTGCATCTTCACGTGTGAACTTTTGCATAAAACTAAGACAATTTCAAATTTTGGAATTAAAAGTTTCAGGCAAAGTTACAAATAAATTTAACAGGTTGTTTGTAAAAAATTATGTAGTGTTATAAAAAGTATGCTGTTATAAAAGATTGACAATCAGGGAAAAAGTGTTAATTTTGTTGTATGAAAATAAAAATTACTCTTTACTGCCCCGATTGCCAAAGTGCAAAGATAAAGAAAAATGGCAACAAAAAATCGCAAAAGCAAAATTATTTATGCAAAAATTGCGGACGACAG
>JAITNR010000136.1 GCA_031290375.1 Prevotellaceae bacterium
TACTTACTTTCATATCTTTACAATTATTTATTGGTTTAAAATATCAATTAAATTTTTTGCAAAGATACGGGTAATTAAAGCGCTACAAGTGTAAAAAAACGACTTTTTTATTGCCTTCTGAAAACGGCAGGTCTATCTCCCGACAATGTGTTGAAATCCTTAATCAGGTGCGTATGGTCATAATATCCGTATTCTATGGAAATGGACAGCAGGTCTTCATGCGGATTGTTGCGCAGGTATTGCAGCGCGTGTTTAAACCGCACTATCCCGGCAAATGTTTTAGGACTGATACCAATCGCCGACTTGAATTTTCGCTCGAAATGTCTCGGACAAAGGCAAACATCAGAAGCAACTCCGGTGAGCGAAAGTTGTCCTTTTGCCAGAGAAATCAAATCGACGGCGCGGACAATCTGCTTGTCGGGGCAGTACAGGCGCGAAAGTTGACGAATAAAGTAATCGTTTGTATGGGCAATGATTTCTTCAGCAGATTTTTTTTCGGGCAAGGGTTCATAAAACGATTTGTCGAACAGGGTTTCCACCAGCGCCAGCTCTATATTCCGGTTAGTAAATTCTTCAACAGGAATACGGGTAAAAGCGGTAATTCCCGCCGGATTAAAACGGATTCCGAACATCTGCACGGATTGAGGGCGGGACACTTCGAGGAAACTTGTTGTTGTACCGAAAATATCGGAACAAAAACCGCCCGTCGCGCTATCGAACGAGAAAATAATATCGACGCAACCGTCGGGAAGAACTTTCGACGGTTCTTCCCGTTCCGCGAAACCGCCAGCCGACCAGTAGGTTTCAATCAACGGCGACAATCGTATGTCGGGGAGATGTTCCTGATAATACATTACAAAATAAATTCGTTTACGGTAAAACTGCCACGGGTTGCGGCAGTTTTTTATGTTTGTCATTATAATTTTTATTGTCAATTAAATTATCCATATTGATGTTTTTAATAAGATGTTATACAAATAATATTATGCCTTTCTTAACGCCATCTTATACAAAGCCATCAGCGTAGGTATCGGCTTCCTTATCCGGTCTTTGTAGCGCGAACCGGCAATGGCTATCAATACCGCAACACCAAAAATGACGCTCCAACCAAACAGTTCCTGCAAGGTAGATAGTAGAGACGTTGCGTGCAACGTCTCCGCACCGATTCCGGAAAACACTATATTGGTATCTGAGCCAATCAGGGCGAGATGCTTGGACATAAATCCCGACATAGCGCGTTCGTAAATGGCGTCTCCGAGAGGTGCGGCAATTCCCGTGCGGATTAAGCCGAGAACGGTCAGTACCTGAAAATAGTTTTTGAACGGCACGGTTGCCTGTGCGTAAACCGTCAACGAGATGAAGATAGTTACATGACCAAAACCACAGCAAATCTGAGGAAAATACAACTTTTCTATGTTAGTGGCGGGAGAAATCAGGAAGTACATCATAATAAGATATGCCACAATGAACGACATACCCATAAAAGTCAGCAATTTATGCGGCAGTTGAAGGCGCGTTATGGCTTGCCACGAAAAGAGCGCACCCAAGGCCATCCCGATAAATTCGAACCATTCGAGATTAGCAGAATTCAGGTGGTCAAAGTGCAGAATGGCGCTCGTGTAGGTGTTTTGCAGCACCGTTTGCGCAGACAGCAGAACATCCATCAACAGGAATAAAACCAGCAGTTGGAGTAGATTTCTCACCTTGAACGCGGCAAGTTCCAGAAACGGGTGACGGATATTGTTCATACGCCACACGTTGGCAGCCAATGCCAAAGTCGACGCGCCCAGAGCCACGCGAATGTACGTTGAATGAAGCCAGTCGAGTTGTTCGCCATATTGCGCTACAAAAATCAGCGAAAGGATAAAAATGCTCCATAACACCATTCCCAGCCAGTCCACGCCATAGAGCAGCAATTTGGGCATAGCGCGAAACGGTCGCATGAAGACAATAGCCCCCAAGGTTACGCACAGCATCAGCGCAATCGCCAGCCGATGGACGTAATGCCAGTTGTAATAGTAAATGATATAAGTACTTAGTATGTCGAACACATGAATAACGCCGAGTACTACGAAGAAGACAAAAGACAGGAACACTGCGTAGTTGTGGGTGGGCGCAATCTTGGGAAGAATGGACGAAAAGCACTCGAAGGTGCCAAACAGCCGCAGGAATCCGGCAATAAAGCAAATCACCACCAACGCAGGCGTTGACTGAATATAGGGTACAATAAGGTTGCAGAGCGCCAATCCCAACGCGGCGATAATCAGGCAGGTCTGGTTCGGAAAACGGAACTTTAGCCGGAACGCCAATGTGAAAAACATCGTCAGCCCGATAAGCACCGCAGCGCCCATCATTTTCACATCGTTCATCGTCAGGGACAAACTGCCTGCCATTTGTCCCATGGCCGTGAAATACATGCCGTTGGAAAACTGGAAGGCGATCAGGAACAGGATATAAATCCAAAAACGTGAGGCATCGGGAACCCATTCCTTGAAAGACATTAATCGGGGTTTATTTTGTTGCATAAAAATCCTCTTTTTGAGGATTGCAAAGGTAACAAAAAATCAGACAATCTGCCTCTTAAATGGACATTATTTGAAAATATTTTTTTTTACAGAAAAAAATTTCCTTTTTCAAAAAATTATTGTACTTTTGCGAACTGTTATTAGCAAAATTTTCTAATTATGGTTGGCGACTTAAAAAAAGATATTATTTTTGAAATTTACAAAGATACTCGTGCTGTGTTCAGAATAAATGATATAGCATTATTGCTTAATAGTGCAGATGATTATTTGCTTTCCCAAAAACTGAACTATTATGTAAAAAAGGGAAAACTTCTAAATCTTCGGCGTGGTATTTATGCTAAAGATGGCTATAAACCTGAAGAATTGGCTTGTTTGCTTTATACGCCAACCTATATTTCGCTTGCTTACGTTTTGCAAAGAAACGCTGTAATTTTTCAATACGACAGCGCAATTACCAATGTAAGTTATCTTTCTCGCGAAGTGAAAATTGACAATCAACGCATAGAATACCGGCAAATTAAAGACGAAATTTTGTTGAATACTGCGGGAATTATCTATCAAAACAATATCAATATTGCCACGCTCGAACGTGCCTTTTTAGACAGTTTGTATTTGGGCGGCAGTTTGTATTTCGACAATCTTAAACCATTGAATATTGATAAAATAAATGAATTATTGCCGATTTATAATTCCAATGTATTAAATAAAAAAATCAAAAAAATAATAGAAATATGATGGATTTACAACAGCATAAATTTTATATAAGCCAAATTCTGACAGATATTTATTCCGACAAAAAACTTGCTCATTGTTTAGGGTTTAAGGGTGGTACAGCTTTGATGTTTTTTCATAGTTTACCGCGTTTTTCGGTTGATTTGGACTTTAATCTGATTGACACAAGCCATAGTGAAGAAGTTTATCAAAAGTTAAGAAATATAGTATTAAAATACGGAAGAATTCACGATGAGGCGCAGAAATTTTTTGGCGATATTCTCGTGCTTGATTATGGATTAAATCAGCGGAAATTGGAAATTGATATTTCGCACAGACAGGAAAATGATGAATATGAAATTAAAAATTTTCTCGGAATAGGTATTAAAGTAATGAATATAAGCGATATGTTTGCACATAAATTTATTGCTTTACTTGGCAGAAAAGAACTTGCCAATCGTGATATTTTCGACTGCTGGTTTTTGATGAGTAAACAAACGCCTATAAATAAACAAATTGTAGAAACAAAGACAAATAAACCTTTTGCCGATTATTTGCAGGACTGCATTGATGTGCTTGAAAATTACCCGAAAAAGAGTTTGTTGGACAGATTGGGCGAACTGGTCGATGAGGATATGAAATCTTTTGTAAAAAACAAACTGCAACAGGAAACAATTACGCTGTTAAAATTGTATCAGCACTTTACACTCCGCAATTAATTTTAAAGTGTTCCTTGCTCTCCCACTTTACAACATGGGTATAAGCAATCTTCTCCGCTGTTTCACCGACCCAGCACTCAATTGTATATTTTAAAATTTCATTTATTCAATCGTTTTGTCAGATTTTGGATAGCGTGCGCTGCAAGTTCCATTCTAAAGAGAGGCGTTGCTGTTCGTCTTCTTTGAGGCGCTGAAATTCCTTGATAAAGTAGTACTTAAACTCTGCCGTTGATTTGCAAAATAGCATCCAAACGATTAATCCAATCGGTCATATACATGAGAGTATGTTGTTGCGCCATGGTTTCGGCAAAAGCAAGATATTGTTCCACCAATAATCCCAATAATTTGATTTCTTCTTCGTTGAGATAATTTTTAGCGATACTCACATCACTTTTCCGGACAGAAAGATTGTTTTTCTTGTCATACGATTGCATCCCTAAAAGCGGCAATGAGGCATCCACACGTCGGTAAATCAATTCGGCGGCAGTTTGGCTGCTGATTGCCCAGAGCAGTTTGTTCTGAACAATTTTAAAAAACTCAATCGTTTTCGGGTCTTGGGGAGTATAATCAATGCTGGTAGTATAAATATCTTTGATTTTCTGATAAAAAAAGCGTTCCGACAAGCGGATTTCCCGCAGACGTTCCTGTAATTCGTTGAAATAATTCATGGAACTGCCTGTTTTGAAACGCTCATCATTCAGTGCAAATCCTTTGATAATATATTCTTTCAGCGTTTTTGTCGCCCAGATGCGGAATTGTGTGCCTTGAGGTGATTTTACCCGGTAACCAACTGATATAATGACGTCGAGATTATAATACCGTGTCGTAACTTCCTGTGTTTTTCCTTCGATAGCGCCATGTTGAGTGGTATGCCGGAAATTCCGACATACCACTTCTTCCTGTAATTCGCCTTCAGCAAATATATTCCGAATATGTTCGGTAATGGTGGTTCTTCCTTTACCGAACAATTGCCCCATTTGCGCCTGCGTCAGCCAAACCGTTTCATCTTCCAAACGGACATCAATCTTGATATTGCCGTTATGAGTTTCGTATATAAGTATTTCGCCTGTGTTCATTTTAGATTGACCATTTCCATTTCTACCGCCTTAATTTTACCTCCCTGCGAGAACTATTTTAAAAATTTATTCTACTTGTTTTGTTTTTATTGATGACAAATAGGGTAACTGTTGCCAGAACAGCGCATCCAACCATTGCATAGGCTGTTGAATGCAATATATTTCCAATGCCCGCCAAGGGCATCACTACGCCTCCGATGAGAAAAGTGCTTGCGCCGAGAACAGCCGACGCCGTGCCTTTGTATCTCTTTTCCAAATCAAGCGCCAGATTGGTCGAAACCGGAAAAGTCGCTCCGCCACAAAGCAGGGTCAGAAAAAGTGCAATACACAAAACGGCTACCGGCAAGTCCAACAAAAGCGAAATGCCGGTAAACAGGCTAAAACCAAACATCCCCGCAACGGCATAATTCAAAGATTTTTTCGGATTTTCAAAGCGCGCCACCAACAGATTGCCTATCATCAGCGATAAAGCGTTCACGGCAAAAATAATGCTGTATGCCATGGGCGGCACGCCGTAATGTTCCTGAAAAATAAAGGGCGAAGAGGCAATATAGGCAAACATGACTGCCGTAGAAAACGATAAAAGAGCAATATAGAGCATCAGCGGTCGATTTTTAAAAACAGGGATAAACAACTTGAATGACGCATAAACAGAGCCTTTTGCGCGGTTATCGGCAGGCAGCGATTCTTTCAGATAAAAGCTGAGGCACAGAGTCAGCAAGCCCAACAATCCAAGGAAGAGAAAAATACCTTTCCAGTCGGTAAACAGCAGCAGCACGCCTCCGGCAACAGGCGCCACGATAGGCGCAATTCCTTGAACCGCTGCGATAAGTGCAAGGAATTTCAGCAACTCTTTGCCCAAAAACCAATCACTTGCTATCGAACGGGCAATGACGATACTGCCCGCTGCGCCTAATCCCTGCAACAGTCTGCACCCTATCAAAATATAGATGTCGGGCGACAGAAGGCAACCCACTGTTGCCAATAGATAAAGAAGAAATGATGCGAAAAGCGGTCGGCGACGCCCTAATTTGTCGCTGATGGAGCCAAAAAACAGCTGTCCGATAGCGATACCCAACATGCTTGTCGTGATAGTAAGCTGCACCATAGAGGCGGAAGTGTTAAAGTAACCGGTCAGAGCCGGTAAAGCAGGCAAATACATATCCGTAA
>JAITNR010000166.1 GCA_031290375.1 Prevotellaceae bacterium
ACGGGCTTGTTACTGCAGGACTGCCCTGTATGATGTAGATGAATTCCCGAATAACAAGCGCAATCGTTACCGCGATATGCTTTATGAAAGTTACCCTGAAATGTCTGATTTTAAAAAGACAATACTTTGGATAACACTACCAAAAATTATTACCTTTGTAAAATAATAATCTAATAACTAAATCAATTATGAAAAGTTTAACAAAAGTTTTATTTGTGTCGTTAGTGGTTTTATTTGTCGCCTCTTGCAACGACAAAAAGGTAGATCCCCCACTTGACGAAGATACCTCTTTGGTTGTAGCCTATTGCTCCAATGAGGTGGCGGGTTTTTTAGGCACTTCGGCAACTGGTACGGCTACGTTCTCAGCTGCCATTCAACTGCCTGACACTATGCTTCTTAACAGAGGCAAGAAAATTGTTGCCATAAGGGTTGGTATAAATGTTCCGGCAGGTACTTCTGCCGAGGTTTTTATTTCGGAAAGTCTTTCAGGCACTCCGCTTGTAACTCAGCAGTTTGTGACAAAAGGAACCGTCTGGGAGTATGCTAAACTGAATACCCCTTTTACGATACCAAAAGGGAAGGAGTTGTATATTGGTTACAACGTCGTTGGATCCGGCAGTGTTATCGGCTATAACGTTGGAAACGCGAAGAATGCCAAAGCTGATTTTGTTGCTGTGAATGGTAACTGGTCTAACCTTGCCGGTAATTCGATAGTTACAAAAGGACATTCGCTTGTTCAGGCTTTTGTAATTGGAAATGATTACAAAGATTATCCTCAGTATGATATTGAACTTTCTGATGTTAAATATGACGAATACTTGGAAACAGGCAGTGACAATATAATTAAGGGAGTAGTAACAAATTACGGTGTCCACAAGGTTGCCGCAGGGATTAAAGTAACATACAGTGACGGCACTAATACGCAGTCGGTTACCATTGAGCAACCTTTTATGAACGGTCAAGCTGCGCCGTTTGAATTGCTAATTACACCCTCAACAGCGGTGGATGTTACTTTTACCATTACTGCCGAACCCGTCAATGTTATAAACAATGGCAACAGTAATAAACTTGAAGGCAGTCAGATATTTTATGGATCATCCTTTCCAAGAACTTTGCTGTTTGAAGAATTTACAACTGCGGTTTGTGTAAATTGCCCTGCCGGTGCTACTACAGTACATAATGCTATGGCAGGCAATGAAGACAGGATAGCATTTATTGCTCAACACGTTGGATATTATGAAGATACCTACACAATTGCAGCAAGTAGAAGTTTGATGCCGTTTTATAACAAAGGTGGCAGCACTTATGCTCCTGCAATGATGGTGGACAGACGCATAATGCCTGAGATTGAAGAAAATACGCCTGTCTTCTTCCCATCAAGCAGTTATGTAAATGTTACTGAAACAAATAAATGGTTGCAGATACCTGCCTTTGTGAGTGTCAATTTGAACAGTACTTACGATCCTGCAACACGTGAATTGTCAGTTGATGTTTCGGGCGAATTTTTGTGGGCTTATCCTAATGCAAAGCTCAATGTGTGGCTTACACAGGATAATATTGTAGGTTGGCAATCGGGTGGCGGCAACAATTATGTTCATAACGGTGTTGCTCGTGCGGTACTTTCAAGTGGTAATTGGGGCGATGTTATTCCAAATATTGTTGGAACATATTCCAAATCATATACCTATACTATTCCAGATTCTATAATGGGTATTGCTACATCAGGTGGACAGACACAGGCAAATATTCCGTGCCTGCCTGAAAACATGAAAGTAGTAGCGTTTGTTGCTGATGCAGTTGGTACGCCAAATTCGAGTAATATTAAGAAGTTCGAGGTTAGAAACGCCGCCTTTAAGAAAATTATTGAGTAGTGTTAAGGCGCAGGGAGTAATGCCCTTTTGAACTTTGACTAATAACGAAAAGCCGCTTTGAAAGAAGGGCGGCTTTTTTGCTTTCTTTTGATGTTAAAAAAGATTAAATTTTTGAACTTATTGCAACATTTTTGAATTTTTACGTCTTAGCAATATAACAGTATTTTTAATTAATATTAAATTTTTATCTTATGACAAAAAAATGTTTGAGTTTTGGTTGGCTGCTTTTAGCAGCAGTGTGTGGGGTTGGTTTCTCTTCCTGTAAACCGGAAAAGGTCATCAAACCTGACGAGCCCGTCAAAAGTTACGAGCTCAATATAACAGTGGAAAACGGAAGTATGTACAGTTCCATAATTGACACGGTTAAAGCCTTTATGGAAGGTGACCAGGAAGATGTTGCTCTTGCAACTGCGGGTTACAACAACGGTGTAATTAAACTGCAGTTGCCTTTGACAATTTCGGAAGGTCTCTTCAGTTATAGTGACTTTTTCCCTGAAGGACTTACCGTGTCAAATCCCAATGTAAAGCTTAATATCTTGTACATTGAGGCTTATAAGAATGATTCTTATGTGGGCGACTTTTATTATGCACTTGAATCTTATACCCAAGAGATTGATGGAACGTATATGTATTCCGACACTGATTGTTCCATACAAGGAACTCTTGAAGATGAAGAGTTTGAAGGATTGATTTCCATCAATATTAATTTAAAAGCAGGCTGGAATCTGGTATATATAATTGAGCAGAGTGAAAGAGCTGAATTCACAACGACCCCTCAAAGCGGGTTGAAATGGTTTTTTTCCGACTACGGCCCAGAATATGCTCCGAGAAAAGCACATAAAAAACTATCTGCTAATTTTGCACAAAACAGATAGACTGACACGGTATGCACTGATACAAAAAGGCTGTAAAATATTTTTGCAGTCTTTTTGTATCGGGGTATTGAAAAAAAAGGTTACTTTTGTACAAAAATCTCATTTTTTAATGAAATACAGGATAATTTTTCTACTTTGTTTTACAGGGTTGGAAATATTCGGACAGGCAAACGATTATTCCAAAGCTCACAGTTTTTCTCTCGGGGCAGGATTTATCCACCTGACTTCTACGGTCAAAAATCACAAAGCAATGTTACTCAATGACTTACCAAAACAGCGAGCCACTACATTTTTTTTTTAATTTTCGAGTAATTGATAAGGCACTAAACTTCGGTGTTTTTCAAGGAAAATTCAAAAAACTATTCTAATAGATCCTGACTTCGACACTCTATCCCCCAATCCCCATCCCTAAACTGTGTAAAAATGGCACTTTTTGAGTAAAAGTTGTTTTGTAGTGGCTAATTATGCTATATTTCGTGTTTTATGTAAA
>JAITNR010000168.1 GCA_031290375.1 Prevotellaceae bacterium
GGTCGGTCAACTCTGTAAAATAACTAACAGGTGTTTGCATTACTCTTTTTATTATACAAACGGAAAAAGAAAATTTTTAGTATTTAAAATTTGTTAAATTAAGATGCGTTTGCCCTGATGATAATAATTCCCCCTTTGTTTGTTCGAAAAAATATCTTAACTTTGCAAAAGAAATAATATAAATACAAAAGAATAGTTATGAAAATTTTAGTTGCTACCGAAAAGCCTTTTGCCAAGACGGCAACAGATGAGATGAAAAGCATTGCCCAGATTGCTGGCTGCCAACTCGTTTTATTGGAAAAATATACCGATGTGGCTCAGTTTTACGCTACGGTTGAAGAGGTTGAGGGTCTGATTGTGCGTTCCGACAAGGTTACGAAAGACGTGATTGCTAATGCAAAAAACCTGAAAATTGTGGTACGTGCTGGTGCGGGTTTTGATAATCTCAACCTGGCTGCCTGCACTCAAAAGGGGATTGTGGCAATGAACACCCCAGGTCAGAACTCAAATGCCGTTGCCGAACTTGCTATCGGAATGATGATTTTTATGGCAAGAAATACTTTTGCAGGAGGCACAGGCTCGGAGTTGAAAGGTAAAACGCTCGGTATTCAGGCTTATGGTAATGTTGGCAGACTTGTTGGCTTGCTCGCAAAGGCATTCGGAATGAATGTGCTGGCTTTTGACCCCTTTTTGAAAAAGGAAGACATTGAAAAAGACGGAGTTGCCGTTGTTGAAAGCCTCGAAGAACTGTACAAAAAGTCCAATTTTATTTCGTTGCACATTCCTGCAAACGAAAAGACAAAGAAATCAATCAATTACGACTTGCTCAAACTTATGCCCAAGGGTGCATTTTTGGTTAATACTGCTCGTAAAGAGGTTGTCAATGAGGAAGATATAGTTAAAATTATGTCGGAAAGGGAAGATTTTAACTATGCTACCGACATTGCACCTGACAACCTTGCTGTTTTGACTGAAAAATTTGGTAACCGTGTCTTTGCCACTCCCAAAAAAATGGGTGCGGAAACGGCAGAAGCAAATATTAATGCAGGCTTAGCTGCTGTCAATCAAGTAATTGGATATTTAAAAGACGGCATTGACAAGTTCAGGGTAAATTAATTTTTTGATACATACAGTAAAAAAAAATGAGGCTGTCTCAAAAGCATGATGACACAGATTTAACAGATTTTCTCTGATTTGTAAGGATTTTGTTTCAAAAAATTGTGTGACAATCAATAATATAAAAATCCGTGTCAATCTGTTGAGTTTGTGTTACTTGTATCTAAAACACTTTTGAGACAGCACCATTGTCCAAGGGATGAGGTTTTTTGTTTCCATTTTTTTTGTTTTGACAAGTTATTTTGCTTATTGTCAGGATATTATTGTAATTGGTCAGGTATTTTCGTCCGAGGACGGTTCGGCTATTGAGGGAGTAAATGTATGGTTTTCCGGCACTGATATTGGGACAACCACAAATGCAGAGGGATACTTTTTTTTGCAATCGCCACAGTCTGAAAAATCGGTAATTGCCTCGTTCCTGGGCTTTAAACGCCGAGAAGTAAGACTTGATAAGAGCAAGCGCGACCAAATGATTGAAATTGTGCTCAAAAGAGAGTTAAATTGGCTCAACCAAATTGTTGTAACGCCTCCAAAAGCGGATATAAACTGGATTTTGAAAAATTTCAATAAAAACAGAAACAGAAACAACCCTCAAAATTTGAGTGGATTTGCTATTGACAATCACTCTATTACAAAACTTTATCTCTCAAACATTCAAAAAAAATGGCTACAAAAAAGAATATTTTCGGAATTGCAATCGGGGGTATTGACCGAAACAGACTCAAATCTGATTTTGCCTGTGCATTTTTCGTCCGATTTGAACAGGGGAAAATATTTGGGTGAAAAGGTTGATATTGAGCAACTTTCTACGCAAAAAAATACGGTGGAATTTCTTGGCAAAGAGCAACTTCCGCTTATTCTGGACACATACATTTCGGATGTCAATTTTTATGAAAATAATATCAGACTTTTTGGCAAAAGTTTTGTCTCGCCCACCTCAAAATATGGCTCAATGTTTTATGATTACTACGTATCTGATACTCTTTCAATTGCTTCGGAGAAGGTTTTTGAAATAAAATTTCGCCCCAAAAGCCCCAAAAACCTCACTTTCAATGGCAAAATGTGGATTGATGCCAAAAATTTTGCGCTGAACAAAATTGAAGTTTCGTTGCCTTCAATGGCAAATCTGAACTTTGTAAATATGCTCTACTTTCAGCAGGATTTTGCAAAAATTGACTCCACAAAATATTTTTATTCATCAAAAAATCAGAATGTTAGTTTCAACTATAGTTTTGCTTTCAACAAGGACCTAAATTACCTTTCAGCCATTCTTAGCAAGATGTCTGATTACTCGAATTTTCAACTTTTGGACGACTCAATTCAAATTAAACAAACTGAAAATCAGTGGAGTTTGTCTTCTGAAAATCAAAGATTTTACTCTGCCATTGACAGCGTAAATCGGACAAAAATCCAAAAGGTTGCTTACACTTTGGTCGACATTCTGATGAATGGCTATATCCACGCAGGAAAGGTGGATTTTGGAGTGATTTGGGATTTTTTCCGTTTTAACGCTTTGGAGGGATTTCGCCCTACTCTGTCAATGAGGACGAGCGAAAAACTAAACCATAATTTCACACTCGGCGGCTATTTAGGTTATGGATTTAAGGACAAAAAAATCAAGTATGGCGGTAATTTTCAGTATGTTATGGGCAGATATAGAAATCATGTTTTGGGCATTTTCTACAACAACGAAGTCTATCGAACAGGCTACGGAGATGCCTATTTGCTCAACGAAAATATGTTGGGTAGCCCAGAAAATCTTCTCACCTCGCCGTCGTGGGGACAGCAATACGACTTTTTACTGCAACAACAGAACGCAAGTGTCAGATATTCGATTGAAAAAAAAGGATTTAGTTTTGTTTTCAAGCCTGAAATTGCAAAATTTTTCCAAAATCAAATTATTGAGTTCAGGCAGGGTAGAAAATCGTTTTCAAACATAAATCTTGCCTCTGCAACAGCATTGTTCAGGCTCTCTTTCAAAGAAAAAACACTGAAAAGTTTTTTTCGCAACTACTATATTTCATCGCAATATCCGATATTAACTTTTCAGGTTCAGGGGGGGGGATATAATATTGAAAATGAGCTAAATCCCTATCTGAAACTCAATTTTTCACTGAAACAGAACCTTAGTTTTCTGCTTGGAAAATTCCATTATTCCATTCAGGCGGCGAAAATTTTTGGAAAAGTTCCCTACTTTATGCTATGCACGCCTCTCACAATTCAAGGTTTTTGGTATAACTCCTACAATTTCAATTTGGTTGACCAGTCTGAATTTTTTGCGGATTTTTACCTCGCCACCACTCTTAGATACTACTCTAACGGATTAATTTTCAACAATATACCCTATATAAACAGGCTTAATTTAAGAGAAACAGTATTTGTAAATGTGGCTTGGGGAGATTTGACACAAAACCACAAAAGTATTCTGAATATACCTGTAACAAACAGTTTATCAACGCCTTATGTTGAAGCAGGAGTAGGTATTACAAACATTCTACGGATACTTTGTGTTGAGTCGGTATGGCGTCTTAGCCACCGGCACCAAAACACAATTAATTGGGGAGTGAGAGTGAAATTTTATCTTGATTTTTAGCTGGGTTCTCAAGTAAAAAGACAGTATTAATACACGATTAAGAGAAATAAAGTTCCCATTTTGACCTGCAAACTGAATTTATTTTGTTAAATAAACCAAACAATTTTCTTACTTTTTGTCGCCTCAAAATGACCTTTTTAGCTTCTCTGATATGGCGGCAGGGATAGAAATAACTACAACAGTTACAGGAACTTTTGCCGTAATTTTCATCCATAAAAATTTTCAATTCATACTCTCCACTGTTGCCCAAATATTTGCATTCCCAAATATCTACACCAATTTTTTCTAAAGATTTTATTTTATTCATATTTACAAACTCGTTAAATGAAGGATTATAAAAATTAAAAGCATAAATTTCAGCAGATGCACTTTAGCAATACCGAAGAATTATGTTTTGCAAATATACAAAAAACTATTCAATTAGTAATATAATTAGTAATATATATTATAAATTATATTATTAATTAAATCTATTATGATTTCTAACATATTGTTTTACAGGTTTATATGACATAATTAAAAAAAACAAAAAAATATATTGCATGTTTGTAAAGAAGATATTAGTATTAAAAAGTATTTATGAAGAAGTATTTTGCGGAGTTAATAGGCACTATGGTGCTTGTATTAATGGGTTGTGGCAGTGCTGTGTTTGCTGGTTCTGTTCAGCCTTTTTCAAGCGTTGGAACG
>JAITNR010000195.1 GCA_031290375.1 Prevotellaceae bacterium
ATTAATTTTAAACTTTCAACTTTCAATTATCTGAAAGTCCAAGTATCGTTTGGTGAGGTCTGCTTTGGCGATTTTGATTTTCACATCGTCTCCGATTTGATATTTTTTGCGGTATTTTCTGCCTATCAGACAATAATTTTTGTCATCAAAACTGTAAATATCGTCCTGCAAATCTCTGATGTAAATCATTCCTTCGCATTTGTTTTCCTTGATTTCTACGTAGATACCCCAAGTGTTGACGCCCGAAATTACGCCGTCATAAAGATTGCCTATTTTGTCGGACATAAATTCTACTTGCTTGTATTTGATAGATGTTCGTTCGGCACTTGCGGCTCGTTGCTCCATTTCGGATGAATGTTTGCAAAGATTTTCGTAAAAATTGACGTTGCCGTTGGAATTTTGGTCATTAAGATACTGAGAAAGCAGCCGGTGGACTATCATATCAGGCAAACGGCGAATTGGAGATGTAAAATGAGTGTAATACTTCATTGCAAGTCCGTAATGACCTATATTTTGAGTAGAATAAAGTGCTTTTGCCATTGATCGAATAGCGAGAGTTTCAATCATATTTTGCTCTTTTTTGCCCGAAACTTCGTCCAAAAGGTTATTTATTGACGAGGAGACGGCTATTCTTTTGCCTTCGGTCTTAATTTTGTAACCAAAAGTCTTTATAAATTCGGCAAATTTTGACAGCTTTTCAATATTTGGAACATCGTGAATACGATAGACAAAAGTTTTTTTATTTGCAGCAGAAGAAAGGACTTTGCCGATATGAGTAGCTACCGTTTTATTAGCCAAAAGCATAAATTCTTCAACAAGATGATTGCTCTCTTTTGCTTCTTTAAAATATACGTCAACCGGCTTTCCTTTTTCGTCTATTTCAAACGCGACTTCCGTTCTCTCAAAGGCGATTGAGCCTTGTGCAAAACGTTTGGCGCGGAGAATTTTTGCAAGTTCGTTGAGTTTGAGAATTTCGTTGTTGTAATCACCTTCTCCGGTTTCGATAATCTGCTGAGCCTCCTGATATGTAAAACGTCTGTCGGACAAAATCACTGTCTTAATTATTTTATAATCGAGAATTTCTGCAAAATTATTAAGTTTAAAAACGACTGAATATGTAAGTTTTTCTTCATTTGGTCGGAGGGAGCAGATAAAATTGCTCAATCTTTCGGGTAGCATCGGCACTGTTCTGTCAACTAAATAAATGGAAGTGGCACGTTTGACAGCTTCTTTGTCAATAATATCGTCCTGCTTGACATAGTGTGTAACGTCAGCGATATGCACACCGACTTCCCAATTTTCATTTTCTTGGCGGATTGAAAGGGCGTCATCGAAGTCCTTTGCTTCTTTTGGGTCGATTGTAAAAGTTGGAACTGCGCGCATATCGAAGCGTTTGGCTATTTCCTGTTCGGTGATTTTGTTGTCGATTTTGTTTGCCTCGTTTTCAACTTCTTGCGGATAGCGGTAAGGCAGTCCAAATTCTGCGAGAATTGCATGCATTTCGGTGTCGTTGTCTCCGGTTTCGCCGAGTACATCAATGATTTCGCCGATAGGATTTTCGTATTTGTCTTCCCAGAAAGTTATGGTGGCGATACATTTTTGTCCTTTTTTTGCTCCGTTTAGTTTGTTTATTGGAATAATTATGTCGTGTGGAATTTGTTTTTTGTCTGTTTTGAGAAAAGCTATTTCGTGTTTGATTTCTAATATTCCAACGAATGTTTCTCGGTTTCGTTTGAGTACTTCTGTTACTTCTCCTTCGAGTTCTTTTTTTCGGCGGGTTGGATAGAGCATGATTTTGACATGGTCTCCGTTGAGTGCGCAGTTCATTGATCGTTCGGCGATAAAGATATTTTCGCCTCCGTCATCTGGGATAAGATATGTTTTGTGAGCTACGAGTCCTCTGTCGATTAGTCCTGTGAGGTAGCTTGTACTTTGGTTGAACCTGTATTTTCCGTTTGAAACTTCGCGAATAATTTTTTGTTCTGCCAGTTCAAACAGGGCATTGATGACATGGACTTTTGCTTCTTTTTTGTTTATATTTAGTGCGTGAGCCACCTGTCTATAGTTCAGGTGTTTTGAAGGTTTATCGCCGAACAATGCTGTGATTTTGGCGGTTAACTCTTCCATCCTTAATGATTTCTTTGACATATAATAATTGAATGATTGAATAATTGAGTAATTGAGTAACAGTATATCGGTTATTCAGTTATTTAAGACTTCTACACCTATTAGTTTGTCGTATCTTCCTCCGAAGGGTCGATGGTAAACCATTATTGTGTATTCGTTTTGTGTTTGCCAGTAGCTGCCTTCAAAGGTTTGTAGAGTGGCGGTGTTTTTGTTTTTTGGTAAAAAAGCGTACATAAACCCATATCCTCCTTGCTTTAACATTAATGTTTTATGGTAAATACCCAGATCGGTGTCGTAATCCATTTTGGAGTTTTCGTTGAAAACGTTGTTGGTTAGTTCTCCCATGATGTGGATTTCGCAGTCTTTGAACGGTGTTTTTGCGGGCAACAGAAAATGCACCCACATATAGTCTGGGGTGAAGTTGTCATAATCATTGTTTTTACGGTGAATAATAAAAAGTCCATCGACATCGAGTCCTGATGTTGGTGAAGAGGAGTTGTTTCTGGGGGTTGCAGGATAGAGGAATACGTTGTAGTAGTCGGCTTTTATTTCAATTTTGTCGATTTCGCCGCTGAAAGCATATTCGGATGGGAAATCAATTATTCGGTATTGGTTTCCGCCTTCAAATATCAGGTTTTTGTTTTTGGTGTAGGTTTGTTTGTTGAGGCTTGTAAAGGTTGGTTTAAGGTTGAGGACGGCATTGTCTTTCCTGCGATTTTGAAATACATTGACATCAATTTCTGCGAATGCGTTTTGTACTTTGTATCCTGTGTTGTCGATGATAAAATCTAATTGTTGGTATCTGCCGTTGAATTCAATATCGGTGTGTGATGTGGTTGAAGCCGCAACCTTAACCTGCGACTCACAGACATAAAAAACGGCTGTGGCAGCCGGGCGGGAAAAATCATTATCTTCGGCTATTATCACTGCATAATTGCCTGATACCTTGAACGCGAAGTTATCGTCTGGTATCTCAAACCGGTAGTTTGCATAGTTGGTAACGGTATTTACTGACAGATTGACTTCATCAATTGAGCCGTAATAGAAACCGTTTATATATTCAATTTCGGATAAAACTGAGGGAGAAAAGTCTTTGTTGCAATGAATTATTTTGTAATAAAAATTTTTGTGACCGTAGTGCATTTCATCGAAGGAAATGCTTAGTTTTTCGTTTGTGTTCAGTTCTATTACTGGGAGTTCTAATGGTTTGTTGACAGGATAAATCTGGAGGGTTTTTACTTCTGGATTAAAAATCTGTGTCTGATAATTTTTGGCAACTCCCAAAATAGCAATTATAGAGAGGGTAAATATTGTGATAGGCTTTTTCATAAATGACAGTTTATTTTGCTTGGTTATTTTTTTGTATCTTTGTAACGACAAAATTAGTAAAATTTTGTCTTATAGCAAAAATAATAATAATCAAATACAATTAAAATTATGACGTTTGAACTTATTCATCTTCCTTACGCTTCTGATGCGTTGGGATCGGTTATTTCTCAGAAAACTGTAGCGTTTCATCATGGCAAACATCTTGCCACATACGTTAGTAACCTCAACAACCTGATAACTGGCACAGAGTTTGAGAATGCTGATTTGGAAACTATTGTAAAAAAATCAGAAGGTGGAATCTTTAATAATGCGGGGCAAATTTTGAATCACAATCTTTATTTCCTGCAATTTTCGCCTGTTGCTGTTGTTGATAAACCAGCGGGAAAACTTGCGCAAATGATAGATGTTCAGTTTGGCAGTTTTGCAAATTTTCAGAAGGAATTTGAGATGGCTGGTACTTCGTTGTTTGGTTCTGGTTGGGTTTGGCTTTCGGCTGGAATTGACGGTACGCTCAAGATCACTAAAGAGGTGAATGCCGGCAATCCGCTCAGAAACGGCGACAAGCCTCTTCTCTGCTTTGATGTATGGGAGCACGCCTACTATCTTGATTACCAAAACCGCCGAGCTGACCACATAAAAGGACTTTGGGCAATTATCGACTGGAATGTGGTTGAGGGAAGACTTTAAAAATTAAATAAAAAATTATGAATGAAAGTCCGTTACAAACAGCAAGATATGAATATCAGCCAAAAACCCCTGATGTTCTACGCGACAACGTAATGATTCGCGTTGGCGAACCGACAGAATCCATCGCCGACCGGCAGGAAATTCAAAGAGCGTTTCCAAACACTTACGGTTCGCCTTTGGTTTACTTTGAAAAATCAGCCATAAAAATTGATTATCCTCAAATCAACGTTGGGGTAATTCTTTCGGGCGGACAAGCTCCCGGCGGGCATAATGTTATTGCAGGGCTTTTTGACAGCCTGAAAAAACTTAACTCTAACAATCGTCTTTATGGCTTTCTTGGTGGTCCGGGCGGGTTAATCGAACATCAATACAAGGAACTGACAGCCAATATTATTGACGCATACCGCAATACCGGTGGTTTCGACATAATCGGCTCCGGACGCACAAAACTCGAAACGGAAGAGCAATTTGAAAGTGGCTTGAGGATATGCGAAAAGTTGAATATTAAGGCAATAGTAATTATCGGCGGGGACGACTCAAACACTAATGCCTGCATTCTGGCTGAGTATTACATGCAAAAAGGCTCTGATGTTCAGATAATCGGCTGCCCGAAAACCATTGACGGCGACCTGAAAAACGAGATGATTGAAACTTCGTTCGGCTTCGATACTGCCTGTAAAGTCTATTCAGAGTTAATTGGCAACATTCAGCGAGATGCCGGTTCTGCACGCAAATATTGGCACTTTATTCGTCTTATGGGCAGAAGTGCATCGCATATTACGTTGGAATGCAGCTTGTTGTGTCAGCCGAATATTACGATTGTTTCCGAAGAAGTTGAGGCTAAAAACTTTACTTTGAACGACATTGTGGAAGACATTGCAGTAGTTATTGCCAAACGAGCCGATGCAGGTTTGAACTTTGGCACGATACTTATTCCTGAGGGATTGCTCGAATTTATTTCGGCAATAAAAAAACTTATTGCCGAACTCAACGATTTGCTGGCAGACAATAATGAAATCTTGAATCTTAACACAAATGACCAAAAGTACGATTTTATTACAAAAATTCTTTCGGAAGAAAATAAAAAGACATTTTTCTCATTGCCGAAAGCTATTGCCTTGCAGTTGAGCCTTGACAGAGATTCGCATGGCAACGTCCAGGTATCCTTGATAGAAACAGAAAAATTGCTTATCGAAATGGTTGGCAAACGCTTGGAACAGATGAAATCGGAAGGAAAATATAAGGGCAAATTCTCTTCTGTCAATCATTTCTTCGGGTATGAGGGGCGTTGTGCTTCACCTTCAAATTTTGATGCCGATTATTGTTACTCTCTTGGCGTTACTGCTTCGTTGCTTGTTGTTGCGGGCAAAACGGGTTATATGGCTTCCATAAAAAACCTTACTGCACACGCATCGAAGTGGCTTGCGGGCGGCGTACCCATTACTATGATGTTTAATATGGAAAAAAAGAGCGGCAAACTAAAGCCCGTTATCCAAAAAGCCCTTGTCAATTTGGACGGAGAGCCGTTTAAATTCCTCCAAACAAACCGTGAGTTGTGGGCAAGTGCTGAAGATACCTTTGTCTACCCGGGAGCGATTCAATATTTTGGACCGTCTGAGGTGTGCGACAAGCCAACAAGGACATTGTTGTTGGAAAGCCGCTGAAAACGAACGGGGAATAACGCACTGTGTCGTTCTAAAAATCTGTAACAGGTTTTTTAGAACGACACACAACAAGGCTGTACTGAAGAAGTATGGCACTGTTTTTTCGTTCCCTGTTTTAAAGGAATCGTCTTTTAAATTCAGACAGTGTTATCGCTGTTGCGGCTGCTACATTGAGAGATTCTGATTTTTGGATATTGTTGGAAAAATTTGGAATGAAAAGTTTGTTGGTTATAAATCTTTGAATATCAGGGGAAATTCCGTTTCCCTCGTTGCCCATAACTACTATGCCGTTTTTGGTCAGGTTTGCGGTGTAAATGTTTCTACCATCAAGCATTGTGCCGTATATATTGATGTGCATTTTTGTCGTATTACTCACAAACTCCTCCAAATCAACGTAATATACGTTGACGTTTGCCATTGCACCCATAGTTGCCTGTACTGCTTTCGGGTTGTAAATATCGACTGTGGTGTGTGAACAAACAATGCTCGAAACCCCGAACCAATCGGCTATTCTCAGTATTGTGCCAAAATTTCCTGGGTCTTGTATTGTGTCAAGCACCAAAACTAAATTTTCCTTATATTTTTCTATGTTAAACACCTCTAATTCAGGTTTTTTAAATACGGCAAGTGCATCTTGCGGAGTTTTTAGCGAAGATATTTTTTTGAGTTCTTCCAATTTTTTTACCTCGATCACCTCTTTTGCCATGATGTTGTTCGACAGGAGAAAATCTTTGGTTGCCACCATTGTGTTGCACTCAAATTTTCCCGCCAAATCCAGTATCAATTTTTCCCCCTCGGCAACAAATACGCCTGCCTCGTCCCTGAATTTCTTCAATTTCAAAGATGAAATAGTTTTTATCTGATTTTTTGACAGCACGGTTCTATTTTTTTGACACAAAGTTACTATTTTTTTGCTAATCTTTTGTGTGTAACTTTCAACTGCAATTTATGTGATAAAAAAGACCGCTCCATTTTCAAAGGGCGGTCAAATTTCAAGTTTCAATTCTCAATTAATCAGTATGCAGCCATTGAGCCTGAGCGTCCTTTGATTCTGCCGCCTGATTTTAACAGCCCGTCATAATGACGCATCAGAAGGTGGCTTTCGATTTGTTGCAAAGTGTCAAGCACAACGCCGACCAAAATTAACAATGAGGTTCCTCCGAAAAACTGTGAAAACCCTGTTGTAATTTTGAAAAATCTTGCGAATGCAGGCATAATAGCGATAACAGCAAGGAAAATTGAACCCGGCAATACTATCCTTGACATAATGGTGTCGATGTATTCGGCTGTCTGTTTTCCCGGTTTTACTCCCGGAATAAATCCGTTATTACGTTTCATCTCTTCTGCTATCTGATTGTGATTGAATGTAATAGCAGTATAAAAATAGGTAAATGCAATGATGAATACCGCAAGAATAAAATTGTGCCAGAACCCCTGAGTGTCAATCAAGGCACGAATAAATCCGCCTGGGTTGCTGCTGCCGAGCGTAAACATTACAGGCACCATCATAATTGCTTGCGCAAAAATGATAGGCATAACGCCCGCTGCATTTACTTTGAGTGGCAAATATTGACGAACACCGCCATATTGCTTGTTGCCAACAACACGTTTTGCATATTGAACAGGGATTTTTCTTGTCCCCTGTACCAACAGTATTGCTGCACCGATAACTACAAGGAAAATCACGATTTCGACAAGGAACATAACCAAACCGCCTGCTCCGCTGTCGTTCATTCTGGTAATCAACTCCTGTGTCAGAGCCTGTGGCAAACGTGCTATGATACCAATCATAATCAGCATCGAAATACCGTTTCCAATACCTTTGTCGGTCATTCTTTCACCAAGCCACATCACAAACATGGAACCTGCACAGAGAATCAGCGTAGAAGACGCATTAAAAAAGAAACCTGTTGGCATGGTTGCACCTGCATTCTGCACTTGTGCGTGAATGTTTATAAGATACGAAGGTCCTTGCAGCAGCAAAATAGCCACCGTAAGATAACGTGTTATCTGGTTCATTCTTCTGCGTCCGCTTTCGCCCTCTTTCTGCATTTTTTGGAAATAGGGCACTGCTATTGTCAGCAACTGCACCACGATAGATGCAGAAATGTACGGCATAATACCCAATGCAAAGATGGAGGCATTAGAGAAAGCACCACCGGAGAACATATCCAACAGCGCAAGCAATCCACCTGATGTCTGCGATTTCAAATTAACCAGAGACGCGGGGTCGATACCCGGAAGCACAATGAAAGAACCGAAGCGGTAAATCAGAATAAACAGTAGCGTTATTCCGATTTTAATCTTCAAATCTTCAATTTTCCAGATATTTTTAATAGTTTCAATAAGTCTCATTATTTCAAAACTTTAATTGTTCCACCTGCGCTTTCTATTGCCTGTTGAGCGGCTTTTGAAAATGCGTGAGCCTCTATTTCTAGCTTGCTCTTAATTTCGCCTTTGGCAAGAATTTTGACCTGCTGCTTTTTGGTAATCATACCTGCATCAATCAAGGTTTGAACGTTGATGATATTGATTTTTTTACCTTCAGCAAGTTGTTCGAGAGCAAAAAGGTTAATCGCCTTGTACTCAATTCTGTTGACAGGTTTGAAGCCAAACTTTGGCAAACGCCTTTGCAAAGGCATTTGTCCCCCCTCAAAACCTATTTTACGTGAATAACCTGAGCGTGATTTTGCACCTTTGTGTCCGCGCGTAGAAGTGCCGCCCTTTCCTGAGGCAACTCCACGTCCCAATCTTTTATTTTTTCTAACAGACCCCTCTGCGGGTTTAATATTACTTAAATTCATTATTCTAATTTTTTTTAAATTAAATTAAACAATTATGCCTCCGTTACCTTAACCAAATGATGAACGGTACGGACCATACCCATAATAGAGCCTGTATTTTCGTGTTCTACAACGGCATTCATTTTATGTAATCCAAGTGCATCAAGGGTACGTTTTTGAACTGCAGGGCATTTAATTCTGCTTCTAACCTGTTGAATTTTTATTTTCGCCATAACATTATTTTTTTTACCTCAAACCACATAAACGGATTTTTTTTGCACAAAAATATATTTTTGTCTTACTGAAAGTCTGTTTTATATTGATTTAAGTGTTACACTAATTTATTAACCGTTAAATACTTTATTAACCGAAATACCGCGATTTTGAGCCACAGTAAGAGGGTCTCTCAATTCACACAAAGCCTCAAAAGTGGCTTTAACCAGATTGTGCGGATTGGAACTTCCTTTAGATTTAGCCAGAACGTCAGTTATACCAACACTTTCCAGTACGGCACGCATGGCACCACCCGCTTTTACTCCCGTACCGTGAGAGGCAGGTTGTAAAAAGATGGTTGCACCACCAAAATGCGCTACTTGTTCATGCGGGATAGTTCCCTTGTGAACAGGCACCTTGATAAGGTTTTTTCTTGCTGCTTCATTTCCTTTGGTTACCGCAGCCGATACCTCGCCCGCTTTACCCAAACCCCAGCCTACAATACCGTGTTTGTTCCCTACCACAACTATTGCGGCAAAAGTAAAGGTACGTCCGCCCTTTGTTACTTTGGTAACGCGATTTACTGCCACCAGACGCTCTTCCAAAAAAGCATCGGATGCAATATTTACTCTGTTTTTATATTCTGCCATAGTTTCTTAAAAATTTAAACCGTTTTTACGTGCAGCTTCCGCCAATTCCCTAACTCTACCGTGATACAAATAACCGTTACGGTCGAACACCACCACCTGAACGCCAGCCTCTTGCGCCGACTTGGCTATAAACTCTCCTACCTTGGCAGCCTGCTCCTTTTTTGTGATTTTGTCTTTGATAGACAAGGAGGAAGCTGAAGCCAAAGTCTGTCCGGCAACGTCATCTATGATTTGAGCATAGATTTGTGTGTTGCTGCGAAAAACCGATAAACGCGGTTTTTCTGCTGTTCCTGATATTTTATTGCGAATATGTGCTTTAATTTTTGCACGTCTTTCTGATTTTCCTATCATAATTTCTATTTTTTAACGATTATTTACCTGCTGTTTTGCCTGCTTTTTTGCGGACAATTTCGCCTTTAAATCTAACACCTTTGCCTTTGTAGGGTTCGGGCTTGCGGAAAGAACGTATCTTGGCACAAACCTGTCCTACAAGCTGTTTGTCGCAACCTTCAAGGATAATGAGCGGGTTTTGATTACGCTCGGTTACTGTACTAACTTTGATTTCGTCAGGCAACTGCATAAAAATGTTGTGCGAGTAGCCCAAAGAGAGTTCAAGCACCTGTCCGCTGTTCGAGGCACGATAGCCCACACCAACAAGTTCAAGTGTCTTTTGGTATCCTTCCGAAACACCCTTCACCATATTTTGCACCAATGCACGATATAAACCGTGATACGCTCTGTTTTGCGGTTCATTGTTGGAACGGTCAATGGTCAACTGTCCGTTTTCCACCTCAATTTTGAGATTTTCATTAACCCTTTGGGATAATTCTCCTTTTGGGCCTTTTACAGTTACGAGGTTGTTTTCAACCTTTATATCTACGCCCGAAGGAATTGACACTGGTAATTTTCCAATTCTTGACATAATCTTTTCCTCCTTTTTTTAATAAACGTAACATAAAACTTCTCCTCCAATCATCGCTTCACGTGCTTCCTTGTCGGTCATCACGCCTTTTGATGTTGAAAGAACTGCAATACCTAAACCATTGAGTACTCGAGGCATCTCTTTGTACCCAACGTATTTTCTCAAACCGGGTTTGGATATCCTGATTATCTTTTTGATAGCGTTAACCTTGTTAACGGGGTCATATTTCAGGGCAACCTTGATAGTGCCTTGCGGACCTTCTTCCATGAACTTGTAGTTCAAGATGTAGCCCTTTTCCAAGAGAACTTTTGTAATCTCTTTTTTAAGATTTGATGCAGGAATCTCTACCACGCGATGTTTTGCGTTGATAGCGTTCCTTAGTCTTGTTAAATAATCTGCTATAGGATCTGTCATAAAAATTAATTTTAATTAATCCCGATTTTCACGGGACAATATTTAGTTAATACTCAAAAACTTTAAAATTCAAGAATCAAGTGCCCAGACTGTTTTTAGCTAAAAATCAAAAAATGTCTATCGTCTTTTATCTATCGTCTATTGTCTAAAAAAACTACCAACTTGCCTTTTTCACGCCGGGAATTAAACCTTTTGAAGCCATTTCTCTGAATTGAATTCTTGAGACTCCGAACTGACGCATATATCCTTTCGGACGACCGGTTATTTTACAACGGTTGTGAAGGCGAATATAAGAACTGTTGCGCGGTAATGTCTGCAAGGCGTCATAATTGCCTTCGGCAATAAGCCGTTTGCGTTTTTCGGCATATTTTGCACAAAGTTTTGCACGTTTTACCTCGCGGGCTTTCATTGATTCTTTTGCCATACTTCTTTTATTTGTTATTAGTTTTTCTTAAAAGGTAATCCAAATTCTCTGAGCAGAGCAAAGCCCTCTGCATCAGTGTTTGCTGATGTAACGAATGTAATATTCATTCCCAAGAGTTTACTGATAGTATCAATATTAATTTCAGGAAAAATAATCTGTTCGTTGATACCCATCGTATAGTTTCCGTGTCCATCAAGTTTGTTTTCGATGCCCCTGAAGTCACGAATACGGGGGAGTGCTACCCTTACCAGACGTTCCAAAAATTCATACATTTTTTCATTTCTGAGGGTAACGCAAACGCCAATAGGCATTTTTTTTCTGAGCTTAAAGTTGGAAATATCCTTCTTTGAATATGTAGCGATTGCCTTTTGACCTGTGATAGTCGTCATCTCTACGATAGCGTTATCAATAATTTTCTTGTCGGCGGTGGCTATGCCAAGTCCTTGATTAAGGACAATTTTCTTTAATACAGGCACTTGCATCACCGAAGTGTATGAAAACTCTTTTACCAAAGCGGGAACAATCCTCTCTTTGTACTCATTTCTTAGGGTTGTTGTATTTACTGCCATTATTTAATTTCCTCCCCTGATTTTTTAGAATAACGAACTAATTTACCCTCGGCATTTAATCTGCGTCCGATGCGTGTAGCTTGACCAGTTTTGGGGTCAACCACGTTCAGATTTGAGATATGAATCGAGGATTCCTTTTTAATTACACCACCCTGAGGGTTCTTTGTGCTCGGTTTGGTTGATTTTGAAACTATATTAACTCCCTCAACCAAAGCACGCCGCTTATCAGGATATACACTCAGAACTCTGCGCGGTTTGTCACTCTTACTGTTTCCGGCGATTACAATTACGTTGTCGCCCTTTTTAATATGTAATTTACTCATATACTTTGAATTACGAATTATCTTTAGAATAGATAAATAAGAAATTGCAGACAAAACACTTTAATAGCATCTGACCATATTTCGTATCTGTACTCTAATTTTCATTCTTTTTTTAATTGTTAATTTTTAATTCTTAATTCATTAAAGCACCTCAGGTGCAAGTGAAATAATTTTCATATTTGTAGCTCTTAATTCACGGGCAACAGGTCCAAATATACGGCTTCCTCGAATTTCACCTGTGTTGTTAAGCAACACACAGGCGTTGTCATCGAAGCGTATGTACGAACCGTCCTGACGGCTAATTTCCTTCTTTGTGCGAACGATCACAGCCTTTGACACCGTGCCCTTTTTTACCTCTGCCGATGGTATGGCTGATTTAACCGCAACTACAATTACATCTCCGATGGTGGCATACCTTTTTGAAGTTCCACCCAACACGCGGATGCACAAAACCTCTTTTGCCCCGCTGTTATCTGCTACTCTAAGCCTTGTTTCTTGTTGTACCATAATTACTTAGCTCTTTCTATGATTTCTACTAAACGCCAACGCTTGGTTTTGCTCAGAGGACGGGTTTCCATTATCTTCACGGTGTCGCCAATATTGCATTCGTTCTTCTCATCGTGTGCGTGGAACTTCTTTGTCTTGTTCACAAATTTACCATACATTGGGTGTTTTTCTTTCCATTTCACAACAACAGTAATGGATTTATCCATCTTATTGCTGAAAACAACACCTGTCCTATCCTTTCTTAATTTTCTCGTTTCCATTTGGATAAATTAATTATTTTGTTGTTGTTTTAGTTCACGCATACGCCTTTCTGTTTTCAGGCGAGCGACTGATCTCTTAGCCTCACTAATCAGATGAGGGTTGTCTAACTGAGTAATTGAATGATTTAACTTCAATTTTGTCAGATTTTCCACCTCTGTGAGTTCTCTTTCACGGATTTCATTGTCCGTCAATTCTCGAATTTCATTAATTTTCATAGATTTCAAGTATTTACGTTATTAAAATCATAATCTCGGCGAACAACAAATTTAGTTGTTACCGGTAATTTCTGTGATGCCAATCTCAAAGCCTCTTTGGCTAATTCAAAAGGAACACCTTCCACTTCTATAATAATGCGACCGGGGGTTACAGGAGCCACAAATCCTTCTGGAGCACCTTTACCTTTACCCATACGCACCTCAGCAGGTTTCTTTGTAATCGGTTTATCGGGGAAAATCCTAATCCAGATTTGTCCTTGGCGTTGCATATGACGGGTAACAGCAATACGGGCAGCCTCTATCTGGCGACCTGTAATCCATTTCGACTGCAACGATTTAATACCGAACGAACCGAATGACAACTCGTTACCACGTTGGGCTACGCCCTTCATACGTCCTTTCTGCTGTCTTCTGAACTTTGTCTTCTTGGGTTGTAACATAGTTTAAAATTCAAATTCGTTTAACTTATTTTTTATCATCTCTTTTTCTAAAACCTCCACGGTTTCCACCACCTGCGTAGTTTCCGCCACCACTTGGGCGGTTTCCGCCACCGGCGTGGTTACTGCCGCCTGGGCGATCTCCACCACTAACATAGTTTCCACTACTGCGGTTTCTGCCTCCGGCATAGTTTCCGCCACCAGCGTGGCTTCTATTATCTCTGCGGTCGCCTCCACCACCAGCGTAGTTTCTGTCGCCACGATCTCTTCTATCTCCGCGACCACCTCGGTCGTCGCGTCCGTAGTAACGTCTGTCCCTGTCGCCTTGACGGGCTCCACCAAACTCCTTTTGAGAAGTAAAGTCAGGGTCCAAATCTCTTCTGCCATAGACTTCGCCACGGCAAATCCACACCTTAATACCTATCAAGCCTACCTTGGTAAGTGCCTCTGCGTGATAATAATCAATATCGGCGCGAAAAGTGTGTAGCGGAGTGCGCCCTTCCTTGTACATCTCAGAGCGAGCAATTTCTACTCCGTTCAAACGTCCTGATAACTGAACCTTGATACCTTCCGCACCATTTTTCATCGCATTAGCGATAGCCAATCTGGTAACTTTACGATACTGAACCTTACCCTCGATTTGACGGGCAATATTGTTTGCCACTATCTGAGCATCCAAATCGGGACGTTTTACTTCAAAAATGTTGATTTCAATATCCTTGTCGGTAATTTTCTTCAACTCTTCTCTAAGTTTATCCACATCTTCACCTCCTCTGCCGATGATAACACCCGGACGGGCGGTACAGATAGTAATAGTAACGAGTTTGAGCGTCCTTTCAATAATGATTTTTGAAAGAGAAGCTCTCGCAAGACGTACATTCAGATAATTTCTTATCTTGCTGTCTTCCACCAAAGTGTCGCCGTAGTTGTCGCCTCCATACCAATTGGAGTCCCAACCACGTATAATTCCCAAACGATTGCTTATCGGATTAGTTTTCTGTCCCATCTTGCTGTTTTTGATTATCGTTAATATTTCTTGAATCTACAAACAAAGTAACGTGATTTGAGCGTTTGCGGATACGATGACCACGCCCTTGCGGAGCAGGACGCAGACGTTTCAACATACGAGCGGAATCTACACTGATTGCGCTTACATACAAATTGCCGTCTTCGGCTCTCATCTCTGTTTTGTTTTCCCAGTTTTTAATAGCCGAACGAAGCAACTTTTCAAGTCTGACAGATGCCTCTTTTGTAGAGAACCTTAGCATTGCCAATGCGCGATTTACATCAACACCGCGTATCATATCAGCCAAAAGACGCATCTTACGAGGCGATGTAGGTACATCTACAAGCCTTGCAAAATACTGCGTTTTTTTCGCCTCATTTCTTGCTTCGGCACTATTATGTTTTCTTTTACCCATATTATTTTTTTACTATTTTTTAAAATAAATAATAACCAAAACGGTCTATTTCTTTTTACCGCCGTGTCCTCTGAATATACGTGTAGGTGAAAACTCTCCGAGTTTATGTCCTACCATATTTTCAGTAATATAAACGGGGATAAACTTGTTACCGTTATGAACTGCTACTGTGTGACCTACAAAGTCGGGTGAAATCATCGAAGCCCTTGCCCAAGTTTTGACAACAGATTTTCTGCTACCTTCATTCATGGCAAGAATTTTCTTTTCGAGTTTCAGGTTAATATAGGGTCCTTTTTTTAATGAACGACTCATGATAAAATTACTTTTTAAGCGTTATTTTTTTCTCCTTTCAACAATATACTTGCTCGACAACTTTTTAGGTGCGCGAGTTTTCTTACCCTTAGCCAACAGACCTTTTCTTGAACGTGGATGTCCGCCGGAAGCTCTGCCTTCGCCACCACCCATTGGGTGATCAACAGGGTTCATAGCCACACCGCGAACTCTCGGACGGCGTCCCAACCAACGTGAGCGACCTGCCTTGCCCGAACGTTCGAGCGAATGGTCCGAATTGCCAACACTACCAATAGTAGCCTTGCAAGTTCCCAAAATCTTACGTATCTCTCCCGAAGGCAATTTTACGATAACGTACTTGTCTTCACGCGAGGTAATCTGAGCGAAAGTTCCTGCGGAACGGACCAAAGCCGCTCCCTGTCCGGGACGAAGTTCAATGTTATGAACGATTGTTCCCAGAGGAATTTTTTCCATAGGAAGAGCATTGCCCACCTCAGGTGCAGCATCTGCTCCCGAGAGTAATTTCTGTCCCACTTGCAACCCGTTGGGTGCAAGAATGTAAGTCTTTTCTCCATCAACGTAGTAAAGCAAAGCGATACGAGCCGAACGGTTCGGGTCATATTCGATGCTTTTAACAACGGCAGGAATGCCGTCCTTAGTACGTCTGAAGTCAATTACTCTGTATCTTCTCTTATGTCCTCCGCCGAGATAACGCATGGTCATCTTGCCGTAGTTGTTTCTGCCGCCGGATTTGTTAAACCCGCCGCCTACAAGAGATTTTTCTGGCGTTGCTGAAGTAATTGTGTCAAACACGCCAATAATCTTGTGTCTTTGCCCCGGTGTAACGGGGTTTAGTTTTCGTACAGACATTTTTTTTTTTGTTAATATTATTTTTATTTATTCACTTAATAACTACAGGAAAAACTTCTTGCAACAAATTGTTTTGATAATCACTGTATGCTGTCCTTTTGAAAAGCATTTGCGTTGTCAGGATTGAGTAAATCTACATTGTATGCAGAAATTACAGCAAAGACCAAATCTGTATCAGAACGTTGATTGCCCTTTAAAGCACAACCTAACAGCAGATTTGACACAAACAACAAACAAAAATACTTTTTCATAAAAATCATTCAGGTTTTATATTATTCTATTAGACAATAACAGGTATGGTATCATATGGATATTGAGTAATTAAATTTCCATTATACCATACTTTGTCATACTCATAAACACAACCGTTATGTGTAAATGTTGCACAAACTGTATCGGTATCGTCTTCATTCCATTAACGTTACTGACATAAATAACGTTCTGAGGACTTTTCATCCTCGAAACGTCTCCATTGTTCATGGTACTTTCGTCTTTACAAGACGAAAATACCATGATACCAATCAATATTCCTAAAAACGATTTACTTGCTTTTTTCATTATAAACTTTGGTTGTCAAATATTGCTGTAGAAATCAATATTATCGCCTTCTTTAAGAGTTATAATAGCCTTTTTATAAAATGGTGTTGTTCCTTTAACAATCCTTGTCTGTGTATAACGGCTCTTGTGTTTGCCCTTTACAATAGAAGTATTTACCTTGACAACCGATACATTATAAAGAGCTTCTACGGCTTTTTTAATTTCTATTTTGTTAGCATCACGAACCACACGAAAGGCAACCCGATTGAACTTTTCGCCAATCTGTGTCATCTTTTCCGTTACAACAGGTTTAATAATTATAGACATAGTTTTCCTCCTTATAATTTAAAATGTTCTGCAATTCCGTCAAGTCCCGATTCGGTTATCAGCAAAATTGCACAATCCATTATTTTGTAAGTACTTAATTCCGATGTAGTTAAAATATTAACTTTCGGTAAATTTCGAGCCGACAAAGTTATATTTTTATTTTCATTTTTCAAAATAAATAATAACTTTTTATTGCTTATTTTCAAATTATTTGCCAACGCAACCATTTCCTTTGTTTTGGGAGCATCAAAATCGAAGTCCTCCACAACAATAATTGCATTTTCCTGAGCCTTTGTGGCAAAAGCCGACTTGCGAGCCAACTGTTTCAGTTTACGGTTCAATTTGAAAGAATAGTCCCTTGGCACAGGTCCAAAAACCCTTGCCCCACCGTGTAAAAGGGGCGAATTAATATCACCTCTGCGGGCACCGCCGCCACCTTTCTGACGACCGAGTTTCTTTGTGGAACCCGACATCTCACTTCTCTGTTTGGACTTGTGAGTACCTTGGCGCTGATTAGCCAAATACTGCTTAACGTCCAGGTAAATAGCATGATTGTTAGGCTCAATGCCAAAAACGGAATCGCTCAACGTAACCTTTCTTCCCGTCTCTGTTCCTTTGATGTTATATACGCTTAGTTCCATATTACTTTTCGATTAAAACGATTGAACCTTTTGCACCCGGTACGCTGCCTTTGAGAAGTATCAAATTGTGCTCGGGAATTATTTTTACCACTTGAAGATTTTGTACAGTAACCCTGTCGCCACCCATGCGACCCGCCATACGCATACCTTTTACTACCTTAGAAGGATATGAAGACGCGCCCAAAGAACCGGGAGCACGCAGTCTATTGTGCTGACCGTGAGTGGCTTGTCCTACTCCACCGAATCCATGACGTTTTACAACGCCCTGAAATCCTTTTCCTTTCGATGTACCGATTACGTCCACAAAGTCATCTTCTGCAAAAACCTTGTCTGCTGTAATCTCATCGCCTGACTTGAACTGCTGTTCAAAGTTCTTGAACTCAATCAGGTTGCGTCTTGGTGTTACTCCTGCCTTTTTGAAATGTCCCATTTCGGCTTTGTTGGTGTGCTTCTCATTTTTCTGATTAAAACCGAGTTGGATAGCTTCATAACCGTCTGTATCAACGGTTTTCACCTGAGTAACAACGCAAGGACCAACCTCTACAACAGTGCACGGAAGGCTTTTACCCTCTGCACTGAAGACTGATGTCATTCCGATTTTTTTTCCAATTAATCCTGGCATTTTCTTTTAATTTTTTATCCCGTTCAACCCCTTGGGGCATCGAGTATTTTTGTTTAATTTACTTTTTCTATACTTTTATTTCAACGGATACTCCGCTTGGAAGTTCGAGTTTCATCAGTGCATCAACCACTTGTGAGGTTGATGAATAGATGTCTATCAGCCTTTTGTACGCTGAAAGTTCAAACTGCTCGCGAGACTTTTTGTTCACAAAAGTAGAACGATTTACTGTAAAGATTCTCTTGTGTGTTGGCAATGGAATAGGTCCACTTATTGCCGCACCCGTTGCCTTCGCTGCTTTTACAATTTTCTCTGCCGATTTGTCCACAAGATTGTGGTCGTAAGATTTAAGTTTAATTCTGATTTTTTGTTGACTCATAATTGATTTACTTTTAATATTTATTTGTTAATATTTTGAGGGTTAAGAGTCATTCGCTAACCCTTTATTTAATTTTTGTTTTTTTAACTTATAAAATACTTCATCTGTAGCTATCCTTTTTTTCTAACCTAAAAGTTCTACCTTTCCTTTATGCTCTTCCAGTACAGTCCGGGCAATAGAGGTAGAAACCTCTGTGTAATGCGAAAACTCCATTGAGGAAGTTGCTCTGCCCGAAGTAATTGTACGCAAGGCTGTTACGTAACCGAACAATTCCGATAGCGGCACTTTTGCCTTTACAATTCTTGCGCCGGTGCGAGATGTTTCCATCCCTTCCACGTGCCCGCGTCTTTTGTTTAAGTCGCCGATTACATCGCCCATATTCTCCTCAGGCGTAACCACTTCAAGTTTCATAATCGGCTCCATGAGTATTGGTTTAGCCTTGGCACAAGCGTTTTTGAAAGCAATTTGAGCACATATTTCAAACGAAAGCTGGTCAGAATCCACAGCGTGATAGCTGCCATCGACAAGAGTAACTTTGAGTGTATCTATCTGAAAGCCCGCGAGAACACCGTTCTTCATCGCAGCAGCAAAGCCCTTTTGAACACTGGGAATAAACTCTCTTGGTATATTTCCACCTTTTACATCATCAATAAACTGCAAAGAGCCTTCAAAACCTTTGTCAGCAGGTCCTACCTTCACGATAATGTCGGCAAACTTACCACGTCCTCCGGTCTGTTTTTTATAAACTTCACGTATTTCAACCGTTTTTGTAATTGCCTCCTTATAAGCAACCTGCGGTCTTCCCTGATTGCATTCGACCTTAAATTCACGTCTAAGACGGTCGATTATGATTTCAAGATGCAACTCGCCCATACCTGAAATGATTGTCTGACCGGTCTGTTCATCCGTTTTAACGGTGAAAGTGGGGTCTTCTTCGGCGAGTTTGGCAAGTCCAAGTCCAAGTTTATCGAGATCATTTTGAGTTTTAGGCTCTACGGCGATGCCAATCACAGGGGCAGGGAAGTCCATCGACTCAAGAATTATTTGATGTTTTTCTTCACAAAGCGTATCTCCCGTGCGAATATCCTTAAATCCAACGCCGGCTCCAATATCTCCCGCCCCGATAAAATCTACGGGATTTTGCTTGTTGGAGTGCATCTGAAAAATTCTGGAAATTCTCTCTTTTTTACCCGAACGCACATTGTAAACATAAGAGCCTGCCTCAATTTTACCTGAATAAACTCTGAAAAAACAAAGACGACCAACATAAGGGTCCGTGGCAATTTTAAAAGCCAAAGCACAGAGGTGGTCTGTATCGTCCGGCTTACGAACAATTATCTTATCCTCATCATCAGGGTCTTTGCCCTCAATGCTCGGAGTATCAAGCGGTGAAGGCAGATATGCACAAACCGAGTCAAGCAAAGGTTGAACACCCTTGTTTTTGAAAGATGAACCACAGACAATCGGATTCAGAATCATGGAAACAGTTCCTCGTCTGAGAGCCGAGTTTATTTCTTCTTCAGTAATTAACTTGGGGTTATCAAAATACTTTTCCATCAGCACATCGTCAAACGATGCAAGAGTCTCAAGCATTTTATCTCGCCACTCTTCTGCTTCTGCAAGGCAATCGGCAGGAATTTCTTCAACAGAATAGTCCGCACCCATTGTTTCATCGTGCCAATAGATTGCTTTCATCATTACCAAGTCAATAATTCCCCTGAAATGCTCTTCTGCACCAATCGGAATCTGAATGGGACACGGATTTGAACCCAAAACAGTTTTAATCTGATTTACAACATCAAAATAATTTGCACCTGCTCGGTCCATCTTGTTGACATAGCAGATTCTTGGCACATTGTACTTGTCAGCCTGTCTCCATACCGTTTCCGATTGTGGTTCTACACCACCAACAGCGCAAAAAGTTGCCACCGCACCGTCAAGCACACGCAAAGAACGTTCCACCTCAACGGTAAAATCCACGTGTCCCGGAGTATCAATAAGATTAATCTTATACTCCTGCCCGTCATATTTCCAATGCGTTGTGGTGGCAGCAGATGTGATGGTTATGCCTCTTTCCTGTTCCTGTTCCATCCAGTCCATGGTGGCAGTACCATCATGAACCTCACCGATTTTATGCGTCAAACCTGTGTAATACAAAATGCGCTCCGATGTGGTAGTTTTACCTGCATCAATGTGAGCCATAATGCCAATATTTCTTGTATAAGCCAAATTCTGTTTTGCCATTTATTTTTCCTCTCTCTCTTTACCTTTGTCTGTTCTACTTTGGGTGTGTTTTTGATTTTGATTTTTTTTCGATTAAAAACGGAAATGAGCAAATGCTCTGTTTGCTTCAGCCATACGGTGAATTTCTTCTTTACGCTTGAAAGCACCGCCCTGACTGTTGAAGCCATCAACTATTTCGGCTGCAAGTTTTTCGGACATGGATTTTCCGCTTCTTTTACGTGAAAAAATTATCAGGTTTTTCATCGAAATTGACTCCTTTCTGTCGGGACGAATTTCGGTTGGAACCTGAAAAGTAGCACCACCAATACGGCGAGACTTAACTTCGACCTGTGGGGTAACATTTTCCAATGCTTTTTTCCAAATATCAAGTGCGGAACTCTCTTCGTTGGGGAGCTTGTTTTTTACAACATTCAAGGCACCGTAGAAAATTTCATAAGCGGTGTTCTTTTTTCCGTCAAACATAAGATGATTAACGAACTTTGTTACAACTACTTCGTTAAAAACCGGGTCTGGTAAAATAACCCTTTTTTTAGGTTTTGATTTTCTCATTTTACAATAATTTGTTGTTTTTGTTTTGGTTGTCTGTTTGTCTTCAACGAGTTTCGCTAAACTCATTTACTCAACCTTCCTTGCACCATATCAAAAACCGATTTTAAAAAATTTGTTAATTAACTCTTTAGAAAATTACTTTTTAACTTTTGGGCGTTTTGCGCCATACTTACTGCGTCTTTGTGTTCGAGAAACCACACCGGCGGTATCCAAAGTACCACGAACGATATGATAACGAACACCCGGAAGGTCCTTCACACGACCGCCACGAACAAGAACGATAGAGTGTTCCTGCAAATTGTGACCTTCTCCCGGAATATAGGCATTAACCTCTTTTGCGTTAGTCAAACGAACGCGGGCGACCTTACGCATTGCCGAGTTTGGTTTTTTGGGTGTTGTGGTATAAACACGAACACAAACACCTCTCCTTTGAGGGCAAGAATCCAAGGCAGGAGCCTTGCTTTTGTCTTCCAAAGCAACTCTTCCTTTTCTAACTAATTGTTGAATTGTTGGCATTTTTTCTGATTTTTAATACTTAAACTCTTTAATTGTCCAAAAAAATTTGGGCTGCAAAGGTAATACTTTTTTTTGAATTGACAAGCAATTATTTTAAAAAAAATATTTTCGCTTGTATTTGCCCAAAACTTTTTGCTAAAAAAATTCACTTTCCCTATAATAGTATTGTATATCAATAATATACCAGAGGAATTAAATCAATTATCTGCTGAATAATTGGTTTCTCTGATTTTTTACCTAACTCTGTACCCATAGGAAAGTTATTCCTGTATTGAATTATTATTGTTTTTGGTCAATACACTATTTTTTGTCTTTACCTTTCTTTACTGCTTTTTTCACGACTTTTTTCACGGTTTTTGTCTTTACCTGATTTTTAATTATTTCTTGACACTGTTCGACAGAAAGTGCCTCAGCAACCAAATCTTTGGGTATTTTGTAGTTTTTGCCTGCGTGTGAAATATATGCGCCGTAACGCCCGTTCAAAACCTTAATATTCTCATTTTCAAATACTTTTATCTCATTGTTTTTAGCGTTGTTATCCTTGTTCTTCAGAAGTTCAACAGCCCTTTCCTTAGTTAGCGAATACGGATCTTCGCCTTTTGGAATGGAAACGTTTGTTTTTCCGTACTTGATGTATGCCCCAAAACGCCCTGCGGCAACTATAAGTTCATCATTTTCATGCATTCCAAGCGAAAGTGGCAGTCTTGGCTGCTTCAACAGTTCTATTGCCCGCTCTAAATTCATTTTCAATATATTTTCGCCTTTCGGCATGGACAAATTTGTTTTTCCGTACTTCATATAGGGACCGAATCTGCCTGTGGCTACAATGACATCTTCGCCCTTGTACTTGCCAATATTCATCGGGAATTTAAAGAGTTCCAATGCCTCTTTCAAAGTAATGGTTTCTATGCTTTGCCCCGCTTGTAGCGATGCAAATTGTGGTTTTCCCTCTTGTGAGGTTTCCCCAATCTGTATCATTGCTCCGTAACGTCCGATTTTTGCCAAAACAGGTTTGCCGCTTTTGGGGTCTATGCCAATTTCCCGTTCACCTGCTTTTCTACCTGTTGTTGCCGATGTTTTAATTACTATCGGGTGAAACTTGTCGTAAAACGAAATGATATTTTCTATCCAACTCTTTTTCCCTGCGGCAATGTCGTCAAAGTCCTGCTCTACGGTTGCTGTGAAGTTATAATTGAGAATTTTTGGAAAATTTTCCGTCAAAAAATCATTTACAACCATTCCGATGTCGGTTGGTGTGAGTTTGCCTTTTTCGACAGTTGATTTTTGCGGCTTAACTTCCTCTTTTACAGTGTTTTCCTTTAACATTAGGATAATAGCCTTAGGCTGTTCGGTTGTAATATCCTGCTTTTTGACATAACCTCTGTTTTGAATTGTAGAAATTGTAGGAGCGTATGTCGATGGACGACCAATACCGAGTTCTTCAAGTTTGCGAACGAGCATAGCCTCATTGTAACGCGGTATATGCTTGGTAAAGTTCTCTTGCGAAATAATTTCTTCTCTTGTTAAAATTTGCCCTTTGGCAAGTGCAGGCAAAATATTTTCGGACTCTTTTTCGTTTTCATTATCGTCAGACTCAATATAAACTCTGAGAAACCCGTCAAATCTTATTACTTCGCCCGAAGCAACAAAAATTTCATCACTGTTTGATATTGAAATAGTTACATTTGTCCTTTCAATAATGGCTTCAGCCATTTGAGAAGCGAGAGTTCTTTTCCAAATCAGTTCATATAGTTTCTTTTCCTGTGCCGTGCCATCAACTTGCTTCTGACTGATGTATGCAGGACGAATAGCCTCGTGTGCCTCCTGTGCTCCCTTCGATTTGGTCTGATACTGACGGCGTTTATAATATTTTTCTCCCGCAATTTCCAAAACCTCTTTTTTAGCCGAGTTAAGAGCCAATTCAGAAAGATTTACCGAGTCGGTTCTCATATATGTGATTTTTCCTGCCTCATAAAGATTTTGAGCGACTCTCATAGTGGTTGCCACAGGGAAACCGAATTTTCGCGATGCCTCCTGTTGCAGAGTCGATGTAGTAAATGGTGCGGCGGGCGAGCGTCTGCCTTCGGAAGTTTCAATGTCTTCTATTTTGAAAGTTGAGGTTTTACATTTTTCTAAAAATTCTTTTGCCTGCTCCTTGGTTGTAAAATTATTTTTCAAATCGGCTTTAAATTTAATTGTCCTGTCTTTTTCTTTAATTAGAAAAAATGCAGTAGTTTTGTACAAACCAACCGACTTGAAGCTATGAATTTCCCGCTCTCTCTCCACTACCAAGCGTACTGTAACCGACTGAACACGCCCAGCCGAGAGTTGCGGCTTGATTTTTCTCCACAAAATAGGAGAAAGTTCAAAACCCACGATTCTGTCCAGCACCCTGCGAGCTTGCTGTGCATCAACAAGGTTCATATCAATGGTGCGGGGAGTTTCCACTGCTTTTTGAATAGCTTCTTGCGTGATTTCGTGAAAAGCAATACGTTTCGATTTGTCTTCGGTCAGTTGCAATTCGTCAAACAAATGCCAGGCGATGGCTTCCCCTTCACGGTCTTCATCGGTGGCAAGCCAAACGATTTCGGCATTTTTTGACAGTTTTTTCAACTCTTTGATCATTTTTTCCTTTTCAGGAATAACTACATATTTGGGCTTATATGACTTGGATAATTCACCCTCAAAAGATTTGTCTGTCAAATCACGAATGTGCCCCATAGACGAGGTTACAGCGAAGTTTTTACCCAGAAATTTCTGAATGGTTTTTGCCTTTGCAGGCGACTCTACAATTACCAGATTTGATTGCATTTTTTAGTTGGTATGTGTTTAATTTTTTTTTGCAAAGTAACAAAAGAATTTTTGAATATGCAAATTTTTTTTCAAAAAAATGTTTTAGAGGTTGCTAATAACGCACACAACAAGCTGTTTCTGTTTCTGTTGCTATACAAATATTTTTTGCCAAATACAATCATTATTTAAAAAAAACTGACTAATTTTGCAGAAAAAAATCCGAAAAAATGAACTATTTACAGGCAATTAACTTTCTCTACTCATCTGCCCCAATGTTCCAACAGGTCGGACAACAAGGCTACAAAACAGGACTCGAAAATACCGTTTTTCTCGACAAATATTTCGGTTACCCGCACCGGAAATACCGCACAATTCATGTCGGCGGAACTAACGGAAAAGGTTCTACCTCACACCTTTTGGCTGCTATCCTGCAAAATGCAGGATACAAAACAGGGCTATACACTTCGCCACACCTGAAAGATTTCAGAGAACGGATAAAAGTGAATGGCAAAATGATTTCCAAACACAGAGTAACAACTTTTATTAGAGAAAATCAGAACCTTATAAAAGAAATCTCTCCTTCATTTTTTGAAATTACCACCTCATTGGCGTTTCAATTTTTTGCAGAACAAAATGTGGATATTGCCGTAGTAGAAGTAGGTTTGGGCGGCAGGCTTGACTGCACCAACATTATTTCGCCCGTGATTTCGATAATCACCAACATCAGTCTCGACCACACCGATTTGCTTGGCGATAGCTTAGAGAAGATTGCCGCCGAAAAAGCAGGTATCATCAAACCAAATACGCCCGTAATAATCGGCGAAACGCAAGAGGAAACAAAATTTATTTTCACTGAAAAAGCAAAAAGCGAGAACTCTAAAATTATTTTTGCAGACAAAAAACATGAAAACTCCAAACTGCCAAACTGCCAGTTGAAAGGCATTTATCAGCAAAAAAACATCAAAACAGTACTGGCTGCCATTGATGAACTGAAAAATTCAGGTTTAAAAATTTCAAAGAGCGACATCAAAAATGGCCTGGAACAGGTGGTTGAACTCACAGGATTGATGGGACGCTGGCAGGTAACAGGCACAAATCCGACTGTCGTTTGCGACACAGGGCACAATCAAGGGGGGATAGGTTTGGTCATAGAACAAATCCGGCAGCAGCAATACAACACCCTACACATAGTTTTCGGAATGGTGAATGACAAAAAAATAGATAAGGTACTATCCCTTCTGCCCAAAGAGGCGGTGTATTACTTCACCAAAGCCTCGTTGCCCCGTGCTTTGGACGAGAGGCTTCTTGCCGAACAGGCTAAAACTTTCGGCTTGCAGTCAAACACCTATCCCACTGTGAAATCTGCACTTGCAGCCGCCAGAAAGGCTGCAACAAAACAAGACTTTATATACGTTGGAGGAAGTACTTTTGTTGTTGCCGAAGTTTTGTAGCAGACAGAAATTTATTGTCATTCGGAATGAGAAGATATTTTCGGTATTGATTTTTTGGTAGTGTTATAAAAAGTATGCTGTTATAAAAGATTGACAATCAGGGAAAAAGTGTTAATTTTGTTGTATGAAAATAAAAATTACTCTTTACTGCCCCGATTGCCAAAGTGC
>JAITNR010000231.1 GCA_031290375.1 Prevotellaceae bacterium
AACAGACGGGCATTTATGGGGTCAATCTTCGATTTACTCATAAAAAGAATGGTGCTGAATAAACCAATTAGGCTATAAATCAATACATTAACTTGGGCGACTTAAACGCTTATACCAATAAAAAAAATAAGTATGAAGACAAAAATTTTAATTGGATTGGCATTATTGGTTGCTTTGGTATCCTCTCATACCGATTTGCAATCGGCGCGGACGAGTCAATGCTAATCACGAGTTGAATAGTATTTATTTAGCCCGATAGGGCGTTATGTGAATAACCGCAGGTGAAACCTGTGGATTGAGTAATTGAATAACTGAATAATTGATTACGTTAGTCGTATTGTATTGTATTGTATTTTCAGTTATTCAATTACTCATAAGCGTCCCTGCATTTTTATTAATTTTCAATTTCGATGATTAACATTTTGTTCTGTGGACAGCATTTTTTAACCCGTGATTCGCATTGGATATCGAGCAAGAAAAAGACCCCAATCATATTTGTTGAATTTTGTTACGTTCAAAAAAAATAAAAAAAGACAAAAAAATATTTTACTGCACAAAAAGTGATAATGACAGAGAATTTTTTGTAATTTTGCCAAATAATTTTTTTTGAATGGGAGAATTACAAAACGACTTACTGACAGAGAAAAACAGTTATTCTGACGAAGACATAGTACATTTGGAGGGCTTGGAAGCAATTCGCAGACGTCCAGGTATGTATATAGGTAAACTTGGAGACGGCTCGCAAGCCGATGACGGCATATATATCCTGCTCAAAGAGACTATTGACAACTCTGTTGACGAGTTCCGTATGAAGTTTGGAAACAAGATAGATATTGTGATGGAAAATAACACTTTATCCGTTAGAGACTACGGACGCGGCATTCCTCAGGGCAAGATTGTAGATACCGTGTCTCAACTGCATACGGGGGCAAAGTTTGACTCAAAGGCATTTCAAAAATCTGTCGGGTTGAACGGAGTCGGTATCAAAGCGGTTAATGCTCTCTCTTCCAACTTTATAGTACGTTCTTTCAGAGACTCAAAGGTTAAGGAGGTAAGGTTTGAGAGAGGGATTCTGGTTGAAGAATCCAATCTAACTTCAACTGCGGAGCCAAATGGCACTTATGTGCAATTTACCCCCGACAATGACCCCGATATTTTCGGCGACTTCTCAATAAAAGACGAGTATATACACACAATGCTCAGAAACTACTCCTATCTCCATACAGGACTGACTTTGGCTTATAATTTGCAAAAATTTTTTTCTAAAAACGGACTGCTTGATTTGCTTGACGAAAACATCACTACCGAACCGTTGTATCCTATCATTCACCTCAAAGGTGAGGATATTGAGATAGCATTTACACATACCAATCAGTATGGCGAGGAGTATTATTCGTTTGTCAATGGTCAGCATACCTCACAGGGAGGCACGCATCAGAGTGCTTTTAAGGAGGTTTTTGCCAAGACGATAAGGGAATTTTACGGCAAAAGTATGGAGTTTTCCGATATTCGTATGGGATTGGTGGCTGCGGTGTCGATTGCGGTGGAAGATCCTGTGTTTGAGTCGCAAACCAAAATCAAACTCGGTTCGCCCAAAATTTCCAAAGACGGTGTTACAATTCTTAAGTTTATAAGTGATTTTGTAGGAAAGGAAGTTGATAATTTTTTGCACAAAAATTCAGATGTAGCCGATGTTTTGTTAAAAAAAATACAGGCTTCCGAAAGGGAACGAAAAGCGATTGCAGCAGTTACAAAGACATCGCGGCAAAAAGCACAGAAAATCAATCTGCACAACAAGAAACTGAGAGATTGCCGTTTGCATTTTAACGACACCAAAGCAGATAACAAGATAAACACTTGCATTTTTATAACAGAGGGCGATTCCGCCTCAGGCTCAATTACAAAGACGCGAGACCCCAGTTATCAGGCTGTTTTTTCGTTGCGTGGAAAACCACTTAATACTTTTGGCGAAACAAAGCAAATTGTTTATAAAAACGAGGAATTTAATCTTTTGCAAGCCGCTCTAAACATTGAGGACGGACTTGACGGATTGCGTTACAACAGGGTTGTTATCGCCACCGATGCAGACGTAGATGGAATGCACATAAGACTGCTTTTAATGACCTTTTTCCTGCAATTTTTCCCTGATTTGGTTAAAAAAGGACATGTTTATATTCTTCAAACTCCGCTTTTCCGTGTCAGGAACAAGAAAGAAACATTCTACTGCTATTCTGAAGAGGAAAGAAACGAAGCAATAAAAAAACTTGGAGCAAATCCTGAAATTACCCGCTTCAAAGGGCTTGGAGAAATCGATCCTGACGAGTTTAAGGCTTTCATAGGCAGGGATATGCGTTTGGACAAGGTTACACTCAGAAAGGAAGATGCAGTTGCCGATATGCTGGAGTTTTACATGGGGCAAAACACGCCGTCAAGGCAGGAATTTATTGTTAATAATCTGAATGTGGACGCGGAGTAATGAATGATTTGTTAAAATAGCACAGCATATTTCAAATTTCATATCTCAAACAAAAAATGAATAAAAAACATGGACAATCCAAACAGTACAACGAAAAATGATGTTGTAATACGTTTTTCGGGCGATTCAGGGGACGGAATGCAACTTGCGGGCACGCTTTTCTCTAACCTGTCGGCAATTCTCGGCAACGAAATAGCCACTTTCCCCGATTATCCTGCCGAAATACGTGCGCCGCAAGGCACTGAAAGCGGAGTATCCGGCTTTCAGGTGCATATCGGCTCAGGCATCAAAACGCCCGGCGACGAGGCTGATGTGCTTGTGGCAATGAATCCTGCCGCTCTTAAAGTTAATGCTCATCTGCTTAAACCGTTGAGTGTTGTCATCTTTGACACGGATACCTTTACAGCCAAAGATCTTGAAAAGGCAGGTTTCTCTACCGATAATCCATTTGCCGAACTGTCTATTGAAGACAGTGTTCAACTTGTTCCTGTGCCTTTGAGCAACTTGACGGTAAAGAGCCTCGAAGGATCAGGTATGGATTTGAAAACGATGCAACGAAGCAAAAATATGTTCGCTTTGGGCTTAATTTGCTGGCTTTTTAACAGGGAGCTGGAAAATGCTATACACTTTTTGGAAAATAAATTCGGCAAAAAGCCCGAAATTCTCGAAGCAAACAGTAAAGTTCTAACAGACGGCTACAACTACGGACACAACCTGCATCTGAATATTTCCACCTTTGTGGTGAACAAGTCAGAAGAGCTTCCCAAGGGCACATATACCATTATCAGTGGCAATAAAGCCACCGCACTCGGCTTTATTGCTGCTGCCGAAAAATCAGGGCTGCAACTTTTTTTGGGCAGTTATCCCATCACACCGGCTTCGGATATTTTGCACGAACTTGCAGCTCGCAAAGACTTGGGAGTAAAGACATTTCAGGCGGAAGACGAAATTGCAGGTATCTGTACTGCTCTTGGAGCATCTTTTGCGGGTAGTTTGGCTGTTACAAGCACGTCAGGTCCGGGCTTAGCCCTTAAATCTGAGGCACTGGGGCTGGCTGTTATTGCCGAGTTGCCGCTTGTGCTGGTTGATGTAATGCGTGGCGGACCTTCAACAGGGTTGCCCACAAAAACGGAACAGACAGACCTGTTACAGGCACTTTACGGACGAAACGGCGAAAGTCCGATAGTGGTGATCGCCGCTTCAACTCCTGACAATTCATTTCTTTATGCTTATATGTCCGCAAAAATTGCTTTGGAGTACCAAACGCCTGTGATTTTGCTGACGGATGCTTTTACAGGCAACGGCTCTTCTTTGTGGAAATTACCGAAATTATCAGAATTGCCTGATATTAAGCCATTAACAGCACCAGAAAAATATAAAAACAATTTTAATGCAGCCACAAGAAATGAAGAAACGAAAGTTCGTTACAGGGCGTTTCCGTCAATGGAGGGCTTTGAACATCGCAACGGAGGGTTGGAAAAAGACTGCAATACTGCTGCTATTTCTACGGACGGTGCCAATCACGCAAAAATGGTTAATGTTCGTGCCGCAAAAATAGAGAACGTGGCAAACAGTATTCCGTTGATGACGGTTGAGGGTAACCCCGATGCTGAGCTGCTTGTAATAGGCTGGGGCAGCACATACGGACATTTGCAGAGTGCTGTAACCGAACTGAACAGGAAAGGAGAAAAATGTGCTCTGTTGCACTTTAACTATATTAATCCGATGCCCAAAAATGCAGAGGAAATTATTCGTAAATACGGGAAAGTAGTTGTTTGCGAACTCAACTCAGGACAATTGGCTTCCTATCTTCGTACAAAAGTACAGGGCGTTTGTTTCCGACAAATCAACAAAATTGAGGCTCAACCGTTTTCGATTGGGGAACTCGTGGAACAGATTGAGTTAATATCTAAAAATCAAACATCACCAATTTAATATGGAATATACGTTCAAGGATTTTAAAAGCGGTCAAACTGTAAAGTGGTGTCCCGGTTGTGGCGACCACGCCGTGTTGGTGTCGCTTCACAAGGCAATGGCTCAAATTGGTGTCGCACCGCATAACGTTGCTGTGGTGTCGGGCATCGGTTGTTCTTCGAGGTTACCCTATTATATGAACACCTACGGTTTTCACTCCATCCACGGACGTGGAGCGGCTATTGCCACAGGAGTAAAGGCCGCCAATCCGAATATCAGTGTCTGGCAGGCCACAGGAGACGGCGATTGTCTGGCTATCGGAGGTAATCACTTCATTCACAGCATTAGACGAAACATAGATATAAATGTTCTTTTGTTCAACAACCGAATTTATGGGCTTACAAAAGGACAATATTCACCTACTTCGCCTAAGGGTTTTGTTACCAAATCTTCGCCGTTTGGCACGGTGGAAAAAGCTTTTTCTCCTGCAGAACTCACTTTGGGAGCAGGAGGGACTTTCTTTGCCCGCACACTTGACGTGGATTTGGATACATCTCAAAAAGTAATGATTGAGGCTCACAATCACAGGGGGACTTCGGTGGTGGAATGTCTGGTTAATTGTGTGATTTTCAACAATGGAACTCATGCAGCAATCTCTTCCAAAGAGGAGCGTGCCGAAAAAACCATCGTGCTTGAACACGGTAAACCTATGATTTTCGGTACTGACCACGACAAAGGGCTTGTACTTGACGGCTTGAACCTGAAAGTTGTAAAAATAAGCGAGAATGGAGTTGAGCAGTCTGACATTTTAGTACACAACGCCAAAAATTCCGATTATACCCTGCATCTTAAACTTGCACAGATGAAATATCCCGAAATGCCTGTTGCTATGGGGGTTATCCGCAATGCTGAGGAAACTTCCTACGAAACCGAACTCGAAAATCAAATTGCCGAAGTCAAATCAAAATCGAAAGTTAAAAATTTTGACGATTTGCTTAAAACCCTTGAGCAATGGGAGATTTAGGTGTTATATTAATTGAAAATTTAGACTTATATATCAATAGAAATAATCGCCTACCCACACCAACACCAACTCCGTAGAAGTTGAACTCCTACGGAGTTCCGACAATAAGAGAGCCTGAATTTCTATTGATATGAAAATCCTACAGATTTTTAAACCAACTTGCTTATCGTGGATAAGCAGTTTATTTCAAATAAAATAGTGAAGAAAAGTTAAAAACGGCAAAAAATTTACCTTCCTAACACAAAATGCACTGAACTATATGCAGTTTTATGGTCATATATAGATTTTTTACAACCAAAAAAGACCATATCAAAACATTGGTTATCAATACTCTCAAATATTTCGTAAAAAAAGTTTACTGATA
>JAITNR010000030.1 GCA_031290375.1 Prevotellaceae bacterium
CAGTTCGACAAAAAAAATACGTACAATTCCGCTTTTTACAATTTTGACGGAACGCAGTCGCAAGTGCCAATGATGACGGAAACGATGAATCTGCCTTACTGTGCCGATGAGCAATACGAAGCACTGGAACTTCCTTACGGCAACGGCTCGTTTTCGATGGTGGTTGTGCTTCCCAAAACCAATGTGTCTGTGGAAAATCTTGTTGCCAATATGAATGCTGACACGTGGAACACAATGCTCAACAGAATGGACACCGTTTATAATCTTGCTGTGAGATTGCCCCGTTTCAAAATTGAATACAAAAAAACGCTCAATAATGATTTGATGGCACTTGGAATGACTTCAATGTTTAGTCCTGTTGCTGCTAACTTGTCTGAAATTAATGCAGATGAGCCTTTGTATGTTTCATTTGTTTTACAAAAAACTTTTGCCGATGTTAATGAAGAAGGCACAGAGGCGGCAGCTGTTACAGTTATTGAAATAGCAACAACGAGTGCATTGAATCTATCTTTTGTTGCGAATCGTCCATTTTTGTATTTTATAAAGGAAAAAACCACAGGTGCAATATTATTTAGCGGAATAAACAGAAAATTATGAGTAGGTAAATTAAGAATTAATTTCTGGCATTGTTGAACTGGTATAATTTGTCATTCCGAATATAGCGTAAGCGAAATGAGGAATATCCGTAATTAAGATGTTATGGCAGTGAATTATAGATTTTTCGCTACACTCCGTTCCGCTCAAAATGACAGGAGAACTTTAGAAAACATTAGGAAATTATACGGATAATCATAAAAAAAAATCCTTTTATTTCAGTAGAAATGAGATTTATCACATTTCATAAAGTGTTATAAATTAATGATTTTGTAATCCTTAATAGATATTTTTTTAAATGATTATTCATATTAAAATATTTTTCCCACTCATTTGTCTTCAACAGTAGAACATAACAAATAAATTAAAATAGAAATGAAGAAAATCTTTTTAGCCTTGTGTTTATGCGGAACATTTTTTGCCGCAGCAGGGCAGCCGACTACTCTAAAAATGACTTTGGAACAGTGCATTGATTATGCGTTGCAGCATAATTATGAACGCGAAGCAAACGCGCTGAACGAATCGGCAACGCAAGACCTCTACCGGCAATCGAAAATGGAACGCTTGCCCGATTTATCTGCCGAACTTGGCGAAAGTGTGGGCTATTCAAAGGCTAATTCGTCAGCATTCAACGGCAGTTACGGGGTTAATGCGAGTATTCCGCTTTATCAGGGCAACATTAGCGGAAATATTGAAAAGAACAAATTGTTGTCGGAGCAATCTGTGTATCGTACCAAACAGTATGATAACGAATTGACCATACAGATTTTGCAAGCCTTCCTTTCCGCGCTGGGCAACGAGGAGTTGTTGAAACACCAACAGTCGTTGTTGCAAGCAAGCGAAGAGCAGGTGAAATCGGGAAGTGAGCGGTTTCGCTTGGGAGCAATTCTGGAAAGCGACTATCTGTTGCTGCAATCGCAATATGCTACCGACAAAAACAATATTTCCGAAACCGCCATTCAGCGCGACAAAAGTTTGCTGACATTGAAGATTTTGTTGTCCATTGACCCCGCGCAGTCGTTGGAAATTGAATATCCCGATGCGGATATGGTCGAATTGATGGTGTTGCCCAACGAAGAAACTGTGTTGAAAAGCGCATTGGCAACCTTGCCCGACCTGCGGATTAGCCGTTATAATGTGGATATTGCCGGTGCCGGTGTGAAAATTGCAAAATCGGGTTACACGCCGACCATCAGTCTGAACGGCAACCTCGGCAGCGGACATTTGAATGATTTTGCGCATTGGGGAACGCAACTTTCCGACCGTTTTACCGCACAGGCAGGCGTTACGGTGAGTATTCCGATATACGACCGAAACAGGACTAAATCGAATGTTACGCAAAGTAAAATCTCATTGGAACAGGCAAAATTAAACGAAAAACAAACGGAACTTGCGCTGCGGCAGACTGTTTCGCAGGAATATCTAAACGTGGTTTTGTCGCACAACAGTTTTGAAACTTCAAAAATCAAGAAAAATGCCTATTCCGCATCTCTTAATGCCTATCGCAAACAGTATGAGGCGGGGTCTATCACAACCGTGGAACTGCTTCAACAGCAGAATAATTATATCAATGCCTTGAACGACTATATTCAGGACAAATATGGATTTATGCTGAAACGGAAAATATTGGATGTGTATATGGGGAAATAATTACGATATGTAAGTTTAAAAGCAATGTATCTGCTGTCGGTAAGCGAAACTGCTATTGCATTTCCTTCGGACAAATATCGTGTAAACGAGTTTCCTTTTCACTCGTTTGCACGTTATTTCTTTTTTTTCGGACAAAAATACGATTTCAATGCTTTCCAATTGTAGATTATGTGATAAGAGGCAAAAAAGATAAACAACAGTCCGGCAATAAAATGTATCAGTTTGACAACAAATTCAGCCCTTTCGCCTATCAAGTCGTCGAACACGGCAACAAGTCCCGTAATTGCAAGCAATATCACATCAAAAAA
>JAITNR010000099.1 GCA_031290375.1 Prevotellaceae bacterium
AGATAATCCTGTCGATGCGAAAATTTGCAACATACTTGAACAAGAACTTAGGAGAATGAGAATGACTGATAAATCTAACCTCGCCCAAACTATACTGGCAGCGAGCAAAAACATTATTCTGACTGGTGCACCCGGCACCGGAAAAACGTATGCAACTTCAGAAATCGCGGTTGCCATCTGCGATGGCGCAGATAAAATTCCGCAAAATCGTGGCGATATAATGAAGCGATACAAAGAATTGATTAAGTCAGAGCAAATCGCGTTCACCACGTTTCATCAGTCTTTGGATTATGAGGAATTCGTGGAGGGATTGAAACCAAATTGCGATGATGCAGAACATGTTACTTATGAAGTTAAGCCCGGAATTTTTAAAAAAATCGCTCAAAAAGCATCTAAAGAATCATCAGGCGCTGTTGATAATTTCGATGAAACATGGGAAAAATTTATCAATGATGTATTAGGAAAAACAGAAGTTTCAATTCAAGGTACTTCCCCGGGAACTTCTACTCGTTACTGTTTGTCAACTGCGAATTCTTTGAAATTTCTGGATCTATCGGCTGGAACATTAACGAAGCAAAACATTTATGATGCCTATCGTGAATTGAAAGCTCGACCAAGTGGCGCGTTTCAATCGTATATGAATGCTGTTGTGAAACACCTTCAAGGTAAACAATATGGATTGAATCCTTATAAAGAAGGCGTATTGTCTCAGCCAAATGATGTCAAACCATACGTCCTTATCATTGACGAAATCAATCGCGGTAATATTTCAAAAATTTTCGGCGAATTGATTACGTTGCTGGAAAAAGATAAACGACGGGGCGAAGAAAATGAAATTACTGTAACTTTGCCATATTCACAAGAAACATTTGGCGTGCCTCCTAATTTGTATATTATCGGAACGATGAATACCGCCGACCGCAGTATTGGGCAAATTGATTACGCATTGCGGAGGCGTTTTGCGTTTGTGTCTTTACAATCAGACAAGACTGTAATAGATAATTATGATAAATATCAAGGGGGCGTTAAACAGAAAGCGTTGGGCTTATTCGACGCAATAAGCAGCTTTCTAAAACAAGACGGCGTGATAAATGGAGATTTAGAAGCCGAAGATTTGATGGTAGGGCATAGCTATTTCCTCTGTAGCTCTATTGAAGAATTGAAGCAAAGATTGGAATATGAAATTATCCCGCTCGTCAAAGAATATGAAAAAGACGGTATAATTGTGTCTGACAAAGAAAAAATCAAGGCGGAAATAGAAAGATGGGGAAAAATAATTTAGAAGTTTATTCTATTAATGAACAACAAACATTTCCATGTTACCAAATAGAAAAACTAAAGGAGCTAAAGCTTGATCCTCCGCAGAACGACAAGGATGTTCGATATTTGGGATTAGACCCAAATAATTTTAGTGTCAAATTCTACATCGGTATTGATTGGTTACAGGAGAATAAAAACTATATTGTTGTTCATCCAAAAATAGAGAATTTGGATTATGTCCGTATGTTTATTCATTGTTTACACCACCCTGAAATATCGCCATTTTTAAAGGATGTTTACCATTTTGATTTCACAAAGACGAATATAAAACCTGAAACAATCGAATGGGAATTAACGCCGTTTATGCTTGTTCACTTTTTATCTTTAATTGATAAAATTGTTACGCAAGGATTGAAAAAAAATTATACTGTTATAGAAGAAAATCTTAACAGCAAAGTTAAAGGGAAAATAATTTGGCCGCGGCAAATCAAAAAAAACATCGCAGGCAAACGCGAAGACCGGGCATATTGTCGTTATCAAGAATATAGTGTTGATTGTTGGGAAAACAGATTGTTAAAAAAAGCTCTACTGTTTGTTGAAAGATATTCTACAAAATACTTAAAGCAATATCCCGATTTTATCCGAAAACAAAACCGGCTGTTATCCGCTTTTGACAATGTTTCACAGGATATTTCTTATAGTGAAATCAAGCGTGTAAAAGTTAATTCTCTTTACAAAGAATATGTGGAAGCAATAGAATTGGCAAAGCAAATTCTGAGGCGTTTCGGCTATTCTTTCAAAAAAGCAGACGACAAAACTATAGATAAAGAACTTCCGCCGTTTTGGATTGATATGTCAAAACTTTTTGAGTTGTATGTTTATAGCCTATTGAGCGACCAATATGGGAAAGCTATTCTATATCAACCGCACGGCGAATACGGTTATGTAGATTTTCTAAAGAAAGACAATAATCAAGACGGTAAATTAATAATAGATACAAAATATAAAACTGATTATGACAATAACCGTTACGAAATAGAGGATATTCGACAATTAAGCGCTTATGCGCGTGATAGAGGTGTGCTAAATAAATTAAGCATAGACAGCGACAAAGTCGTTGTAAATTGTGTTATTATTTATCCAACAGAAGATGAAAAGCAGAAAGATTTTAAACATAGAGACCTTAAATGTAAGCCAATAGATGGTTTTACCAGATTTTATAAATGTGGAATTAAATTACCCATAAAATAAAAGAAACCACAAACCCCACGAACAAAAGAGGTACTTTTGGATAAAAAATTCGTGGTGTTCGTGGTTAAATTCAGAATTGCCCTATTTCAAATTATGCGCCGGCAGTAAAAGCGCCGGAACAACCGTAAGCGCCGTAAAGCCGATTGACCAACAAAAAGCGACGTTGTATGCGCCACCGGCATTTGTTGCGGCGCTAAGGGAAAGCTGCTGTTGCAGGACGGTTGCGAGGATAACCGAACGCCCCGCCGATAGTCTGTAAAATCCGCGTGGCGATGCTGGCGTCGGGAACTTGCGCCTTGTTTAGCCCTGCGTACGCGCAAGCCATGATTGGAATTGCCAGCCCGCCCAAACCGGCTCCCCGTATGAGCAACGCCGCCGCTAATAAAATAACATTTGTGTCAGAGTCGGCAAGCGCAAAAGGCAGCGTACCAAACAGCGTGACAACAAGGCTTACCAGAACTATGGGACGGGTGCCTATGCGATCTGATAATTTGCCAACGGTGCTTCTGGTCAGCAACATACCAACGCCTTGAGGAATTAGCCAAAGCCCGGTAAATAAAACACTTGCGCCGTGCACTTGCTGGTACTACAACGGCAACAGCAGCATAGTGCCGCTTGTGATGATGCCGGATATAAACAGCAGAATGTTTGAAACGGAAAAATTGCGCGATTTAAACAAGCGCAGATCAATAACTGGCGTCTTTTTCATGTTCAGCGCATAAACAATGAATCCAATCATTAGCAGAAGTCCCGCCGCCAGTGGAACAAGAACGACGCTACTTAACCCCTGCGATTTCACTCTCGAAATACTGTAAAGGAGCGCGGCAAACGCGGGGGATAACAACATAATACCGATAATATCAATGGCTTGTTTGTTTTGGGATGGCGCTTCATTCGGCAATCCCCACCACGATAATAGCAAGGCAATAACCGAGATGGGAATATTGACATAAAAAATCCAGCGCCAGCTTAAACTGTTGAGAATAATCCCGCCAAACATCGGTCCGAGAATCGGGCAAACCACCGCGATCACGCTGACAATAGACATCACTTGCCCTAAACTGCCCCTGCCGGCTGATTGAACAAGCATGGTCTGCATAGTCGGCACCATTAACCCCGCGCCAACGTCCTGTATCACCCTGAACACGATGAGTACTTCCACATTCCACGACAGGGACGACAACACCGACCTCGCTAAAAATACCGCGAGTGAAAACATATACACGCGCTTGCCGCCGAAGCGGTTCACCGCCCATCCCGAAAATGGTATGGTGATACCCATGACGAGGATATATCCCGTAATAGCCCACTGAATAACTGATAGCGTACTTTGCAGGTCGTTGGCGATTGACCGTATGGCGACGTTGACCATCGTCGAATCCAGCGAAGGCGCAAGCGCGCCAAACACTAAAATCAGGGATATTCTCAGCAGAAGCGGGTCGAGTTTTTCTTTCGGTGTTTTTGCCCCCTTTTCGCTCATAAGTTATCCCGAATAATGTGTATCGTACCTTCCTTACGCGCAGGCGCGGGCGATTCCGCGCCAATAAAACCAATGACGGCGGAAGAGCATATTGTATGCTCCTTTGGAATACCCAACTCGAACAGATACGCACGAACCCCGGGATCGTCCCGAAGCCAATGCAGTTGGTTGATATAACAACTTCCCAGCCCCATTGACTGCGCGGCAAGAAATATATTTTCCAGTGCCAACGCGCAATCCGCCATTGCGTTTTCGTAATTCGGGCGATTTGATGCAATGATGAGTGTCGGCGCTCCGCGATAGAAGTTAAAGCCTTCCTTTTGGGAATGTTCCTTCATAGCCAGCTTTCCAGGATAATCGTCATCGGGAATCCAATGTTGAAACCCTTCGCGCACAAG
>JAITNR010000114.1 GCA_031290375.1 Prevotellaceae bacterium
CCATAAGTATGTGGCGGGTATTTTGCTAAACTAATATTAACCGGATTACCAATTTCTACTCCTGCCACATTTTCCTGTTCTAATTGCATCCTCGCAACAAATTCTTCTTTGTTACTCGAAATAACCGAACAAATGGTATCTCCTGTATTAACCATGCGGGTTAATCCCCGTACTTCTCCCATAACAATTCGTCCTTCACTGTGACTTCTTATAAGGTATTTCGATTCCCAATTCCGGATGCTGTTCACCATGTTTTCGTAGGCAACTTCCAATTGTTTTTTATTTTTCTCCAGTTCCATTTTGTGCGCAATGGATAGTTCGAAAATATCACGCTCTACTTTCAGTATGGGCAATTCGTTCTTCTCAGGTTCCCGCTTTAAGATTCCCAATTCCTTTTGAAGAAAAGTTTTTCTTTGTGAAAAATAATGATAGTCATCATAGATAAGACAATTTTTTACCGCTTGCGTAAAGACTTCATAAGACTCCGACATCTCCCCCATAATCAGATCGAAAGGAAATACCCTTAACAGGTTGGTATTATTTGTCTGGTAATATTCTTCTACATTTGTCAATACCCGGCAAAATCTTTTAACATCATTTAATCTTGCTGAATTTTGAATGACTCCTATCGTATCGCCGCGTTTCACTATGGAATCATTTTTTACGAAAAGGTTTGCGATTTGTCCGCTTGAATTGGCTGTTACCCATTCTACATTTGCCAAGTCGTCAATAAGAATTTGCCCTCTCACCGTATTTGGGTAACTGATGAAAACCGTGCCTAAAAGAAACATTGACAAAACACCATAAAGCAGGTAACTGCCGGTATGGACTAACCAAACCGGAGCATCGCCCAGCAAATCCGTCATTTCCTGATTACGCAATTCTATTTGCGAATGGGAATCTTTATCTGTTATGTTGCTGTTATTGTCCATCGTACTTTTAATTACTAAGTTCTAACTGATTTCGAACCAAATTGTAATAATCGCCCTGCAAATCGGTAAGTTCGGTATGCGTTCCTTTTTCAACAATCTGTCCATGCTTCAATACAACAATCTGGTCGGCATCCTTTACCGTGCTCAAGCGGTGAGCGACAATTATCACCGTTTTATTGTTGAAAAAACGGCTCAGATTTTCTTGAATAATCCGCTCATTATTGGTATCCAAGGCATTTGTTGCTTCATCGAAAAAGATAAATTCAGGGTTGCGGTATATAGCCCTTGCTATCAGGATACGTTGCTTTTGTCCTTGGCTAAGTCCTTGTCCTGTATTTCCGATTTTCGTGTTGTAACGTAGCGGTAAACCGTCAATATATTCCTGTATGTTTGCCATTTTTACGGCATACAACAGCCGTTCTTTGTCTATCGTTTCAACTCCCTGTGCAATGTTGTTTGCAATGGTATCGTTAAAAATGTATCCTTCCTGCATCACTACGCCGCAATGTTTCCGCCATTCTTTGAAACTGATATTTTTAAGGGAATTATTCCCCAGCAGGACGTCACCTTCGGTAGGCGGATAAAATCCGAGCATCAATTTTATCAGGGTGGTTTTTCCGCTACCGCTAAGACCTACAATGGCTGTCGTTTTTCCGAAAGGTATTTCCAATGAAAGATCCTGAATAACCCGTTTTGATTTTTGTGAGCCATAAGTAAAGGATACATTCCTGAAAGTAATGGGTAAACCTGAACCCAATTCGTTGATATCATTGATACCGTTTTGTTCTTCATCCGGTTGTCCGTGGATTTCGCCCAATCGCTCTAAGCTCAAGCGTGCGTCCTGTTCCTGTTGCATGAAAAGCACGAATTGTTCAATCGGTCCCTGCATCTGTCCGATAATATACTGTATGGAAAGCATGGCGCCCAAGGTAATAGAGCCATCCAGTACAGCGATGGCCGAAAGTACGGTAATCAATATGTTCTTCACTTCATTGATCAATACGGCGCCCACTTGCTGCCATTGTCCCAAATTCAACGAACTGATACTGATTTTAAACAGGGAGGCTTGGATACCTTCCCATTCCCAACGTTTTTGTTTCTCACAACCCAAGAGTTTGATGTCTTGCATCCAATAAATCAACTGCATCAGGTTGTTTTGGTGCAATGACATCTGTTCAAAATTCTTCCGGTTGAGATCGGCTCTTTTTTTCATGAACAGTTTTACCCATCCAACATACAATATGCTGGAAACAATGAAAAGCAGGAATATTTTGAAGTTATAAATCACCAGTACAACACTGAATACCAATACAGTGATGACGGCAAACAAAATATTTAATACCGATTGGGTCAGAAAGGATTCAATGCGTTTATGGTCTTCAATGCGCCGGATAAGGTCGCCTGCCAATTTGCTGTCGAAGAAGCGCATCGGCAATTTCATCAGTTTGGTCAGGAAGTCGGAGATGAGGGACACATTTACGCGCGTACTGATATGCAGCAGTATCGTGCGCCGGATTACTTCAATGAATGTACGACTGACAATTAATACCAATTGGGCTATCAAAACCAATTGAATGAAATTCAGACTTCTGCGACCAATTCCGTGGTCAACAATAGATTGAGTAAGAAAAGGAAGGACTAATTGCAAAAGGCTTCCGAGGAACAGACCGATGATTAATTGATTGATCATCTTCCGGTATGGCTTTACGTAATTCAACAAGAACCAAAGCGATATGCCCTCATATTTAATAGCTTCCGTTTCGTAGAACTGCGGAGTGGTTTCCAGAAACATGGCGACTCCTTTCTCTATGCCTCCTTGTATTGTAGTAATCCAACATTTCTTAAACTCTTCCTCTTCATATCTAAGCAATCCGTAAGCAGGGTCTGCGATATGGAAAAACCATTTGTCTTTTCTTCCGGTTATTTTATACAATACAACAAAGTGTTCCTGATTCCAATGAATCATACAAGGGAGTTTGGCTTGCTCTTTCAATTTTTGGATAGAAGTACGGACACCTGTTGCCCTGAAGCCGATACTTTCGGCAGCTTCGCTAAGTCCTAATAAGTTGACGCCCGTGCGGAGAATATGTGATTTTTCGCGCAATTGCTGTACGGAAAAGGATTTTCCGTAATGCTTTGCGATCATTCGCAGGCATGATGGCCCGCAATCCATTGCATCCAATTGTGCGAAAAATGGGAAACTCATATTTTATGAAATTTCAAATACCCCCGACAGATATTTGTTTTGTGAATTGACAAACTTAATTTCATACTCTCCGGAAGCGAAAGATGAAATATTGATAATTACCTGTTGCAAAGAAGATGTGTTTACTGATTGTTGATAAACAATACCTCCCGTCTTATTAGATATGGAAATGGAGATTGTGCCCGAATTGGCTGAAAAACTAACTTGTATAGACTGTTCGGTTTTAAATGCCTGAATGGGTTCTAATAACGACCGTTGCTTATTATTATCTATGAAATTCCCATTCTCGATCGGATTATCATTACCATCCTCATTTATTGTTGCCCCCAGATTTAGAGAACAAAACAAAGAAACAAAAAATAAAAACAAATAACAATTTTTCATTTTTGATTTAATTTAAGTTCATATTTCATGCTACAAAATTATGCCTTCGAAATTGAAGAAACAATAGGAGTTAAGTTTGGGTTAACTTTTTCTTAAATTTTGAAATTTAATTTTCTAATTATTAGAAGGTTAAAATTAGAAAGGTTAACTTTTGTCAGCTTTTTTATTCCAATCTATTCTGTTTATGATCTATTTTTTTCAAAAAAATTATAGATACTATAGTCATGGGCAGACATCGGCATCCCTATTTTTTTTCGGATTCTCGAACGTATTTTTCTGACCATATTAATGCTTATTCCCATGATGGTCGATATTTCGGTATCTGTAAATTTTTCACAAGTTAAAGAACAGATACGAAATTCCTGCTCGCTCAATTGAGGGTATTGTTTTTGTATCTGATCGTAAAATCCATTGCGGAGGTTATTCATTGTTTGATACAGCAAATTCCAATTCAATGTATCTTGTTCATACACAATTTTATTGAATTTTTTAATTAACAGCTCTCCCTTTTTCCGGTTATCCTCACTTATACTATTTTCTATCAATGCTACTTTTTTCAGGATATTAAAATGGTGAAGCAACATATTCCGGAACGAATCATTTTCGTCCGAATAACTATCCGCCATTTTTTTTAGGGTTTCCATCTTTTGTTCTATTTCTATTTTCATTTGCTTTCCCTGAATCCATTTCCAGTAAAAAATGAAAGCGAAAAAAGAGACAAGTAGAAGAACTAAAGAAGAGATTAACAACAGACTTTGCTTTTCTATCACTATCCGGTTATTTTCATTTTTGAGCGTTTCAAAATCATATTTCTCCTGTAATTCCAGCAAGGCTACACTTTTATTCCCATTTATAATTTTTTTCTGGTAAGCAGTATGGGTTTTAAAATATTGGTAAGCCTCTTTGTAATTACTTTCTTTTTCGGCTATTGTAGATAAAGTGGAATAGATAGATACCAATAAGTCCGTTTCATCAGGCTTAAAAATCAATGACCGTTCAATGTGTAATTTTGCAGAATCAAGTTTATTTTCAAGTATATATACTTGTGCTAAATTCATAAATATTCTGGCTTGTTCGATACTATCAATCTTAAAAGTAATAGCTTCCCATAGCAATTCCTTGGCTTTCTTGTAAGCGCCTGTTTGTCGATATGACAAAGCGACGCTTGCTCTTGCATAAGATTGTTCTGCCGGCGTTTTGTGATAATCTGCAAGTCTTAAACTTTCATTATAATAATAAAAGGCGCTATCGGCTTTATTGTCCAATAAAAAACAGTCTCCGATTAAACGCAGTGCATTTATTTCATTTTTATAATTTGTTGCTTTATTGTACAGAACAACCGCATTTTTCCCCCTGATAATAGCCTCATCATTTAAGGATTGTTTACAATAAAGGATGCCTAAATTTCCTTGTATCAATCCCTTCAAATTGTTATTTTTGATGTGCTTAGCCAGTTTTTCGGCCGCGAAATAAGCGGTAGCTGCTTCTTTAATATTTTTTTGCTCATACAATACCCGACCACAATAAAAAGCAGCCAAAGTAGCATTCGGATAGTCTTCCCGCTGAACGTAATAGTCTTTTACGGCAAAAATAAGCGTATCGGCAGTTATATCCCTGTAACTTTTATCTTTGGCTTGTACGGTAAGTAAACTGTATTTATTAAACCGGCTTTTGTTTAAATCTTCCGGAAAGAGAATGGATTGAAGTAAATGCAAAGCGCTATCCGGCTGTTGTTCAAGTATATTTTCAACTTCACTAAATAATACATCATCTGCTTGTCTCTTGCAGGAAAAACAGCAGTTTATCAACACGAAAAATAATAATAGGCCAATAGATTTTAAGAATGTTTTCATTTCAATCCTAATTTTTCCTACAAAGATAATCTCTTTTTTTAATAATTTGGAGAAATATTATACAAATTTTGTATTTTGCCTAATTTTATTTGTCAATAATCGAAAGATAACGACATAAATACACTAAACTCAGTCATAAATTGCATTTCAGTCATTGCGAATTAGCTTGCGATCAGGCTGAGAAAAGGGGGCAACATTCCTATTTATTCCGAACGATACAAAGGAAAAAATGAGCTATTTGTCGCATTTTTATCCACTTTTTGAAAAACCAAATCTGCATAAACAGCCGGTTTGTGAATGTATTTCCAGACTTTGAATGTGAATTGTCGTTTGGAAAACCGCGATTTAAAAACAAAAAGTGAATCATTAATTCCTCGAAATCCGCCTCCCAAATGTAGCATATT
>JAITNR010000139.1 GCA_031290375.1 Prevotellaceae bacterium
AGGAAAACTTGCTGTTTTTCCAAAAAATTATTCAATCATTTCAAAGCTTTTGACTTGGCGTTCTTTTATATTAACTATGGATTTGTTTAAAATAGCATACTTTGGATAACACTACCCACTCCTGTAAATTTTTCTCTTGTTTTCACGCTACAAAGGTAGCATTTTTTGGGGCGACCTAAACGCTTATACCAAAATTTATTTTTTGTGCCTACAAGGAAGAGTGTTCGTATGAAAAATTTGTGTAATTTTGCACATTGATTGTTTGCCCGAAAATTGACAGACCTTTTTCAAATGCCAAGCCATCAAAATATACCATAATGATTGAAAAAATTAAATAAAATCTAAATAATAACCAAACAGATACAAAGTCGTGCTCTTTGTTTTTTGTTTAAAAACCCAAAAAATTATGCAAAAAAAAGGAAACAAGTACGGTGTACACCGTGTGATTGAACCAAAAGGCGTGTTGCCGCAGCCTGCAAACAAAATCGACAACAATATGGACGAAATTTACGATAATGAAATTCTTATTGACGTAAAAACTCTCAATATTGACTCGGCTTCGTTTACCGACATCTCGGCTCGTGCCGGAGGAGATGAAAAGAAAATTGCCGAAATTATGATTGACATCGTGTCAAAACAGGGCAAACACCGCAATCCATGGACCGGTTCGGGCGGAATGTTGCTCGGAGTGGTGGAAAAAATCGGCGATGCACTAAAAGGCAAAATCGACCTGAAAGAAGGCGACAAAATTGCTACACTCGTGTCCCTGTCACTTACTCCGCTCAGGATTGACAAAATCAAGGAAATTCGCAAGGACGTAGACCAGGTGGATATTGACGGAAAGGCAATTTTGTTTGAAAGCGGTATCTATGCAAAAATTCCTGCCGATATGCCTGAAAAACTTGCTCTTTCGGCTTTGGACGTGGCAGGTGCTCCTGCGCAAACGGCAAAACTTGTAAAACCGGGTGATACCGTATTAATCATCGGTGCGGGCGGAAAATCAGGTATGCTCTGCTGCTACGAGGCAAAGAAACGTGCAGGTGTTACGGGCAAGGTCATTGGACTGTGCGGCAGCCCAAAATCTGCCGACAGATTGAAAAAACTTAATTTCTGCAACCACGTCTTTGCAGCCGATGCAACACAACCTGTAACCGTGTTGGAAGAAATTGAAAAATTGACAGACGGACAAATGTGCGACATCACCATCAACAATGTCAATATCAACGACACCGAAATGACCTCAATTCTTTGTACAAAAGATACCGGTTTGGTTTATTTCTTCTCAATGGCAACAAGTTTCACAAAGGCGGCACTTGGAGCGGAAGGTGTTGGCTCTGACGTAACAATGCTTGTTGGCAACGGCTACACCAAAGGACACGCCGAAATTACCCTACAGGAGCTCCGCGAATGTCCGGAACTAAGGAAGGTTTTTGAGGAATTGTACGCATGAGCAGTTAATGAATAATGAAACCCTAACTCTGCTGAATTTAGGTAGTTATTTTTAATAAGATACTAAAAATATTCAATTATAGGCTACCTGATTAGGTAGCCTATAATTGAATATTTTTGTAATTTATTTAATGACTGTCCGCATTACGACCCAAAGCGACAAAAGTGTCGTCATTGCAAACAGAGCAATTCAGAAATTAAAAACTCGGATATGACGAACGGATAAATGGCTAAATTTACTGCACGTTTTTTGCCAAAAATATAGTAACTTTGTTTCCAAAAATCTTGGTAGTGCTCAGATATCTGTTCAAAACATTTTCTTTTTTAAAATACAGGATTTTGGCAAGGCACAGAAAGGGATTTGGGATACATTCGCCCTTCGTGTTTGAGTTGCTGAACGATGTTTTTTTTGAAAAAAATCATTTTTATTCATACTTTGAAATTGAAAAAAACAGTGCTTCCCGTTCGCAAGAGAAAACAAACAAACTGCTTTTTCGGTTGGCAAACTATTTCGATTGTGAAAAAATTATGCTAATTGGAGAAAACGAGACTGTCAAAAAATGTTTATCTCTGGTAAATTCCAAAACAAATATTTATCAGGATAAAAAAGGTTATAATAACAAGTTGAAAGATATAAAACAAATCGATTTATTTTATATTTGTTCAGACAAATTGAATTACATAAATCATTTGAATATAGATATTTGTCACGAAAATACGGTTATTGTTCTTGAGGATATTCACAAAAATATCAAAAATAAAAATATATGGAAAAATATTTGCCAAGCAAAAATGTTTGACTTGACTGTCGATATTTTTTCTTTTGGAATAGTTTTTATTAAAAATAATTTCAACAAACAAAATTATACCGTTGCTTTTTAGCAGGTAATTTTCTAAACATAATTTTAAAATATATAAAATAACAATGTCCATTTACACAAAAACAGGCGACATGGGCGAAACTTCGTTGATAGGCGGAGTTCGAGTGTCAAAAGCAGATTTGCGGCTGAATGCCTATGGCTCTATTGACGAGTTCAATTCGTTTCTGGGGCTGTTGCGCTCAAAACTCAAAGATGCAGATGAGAAGCAGTTTATAGAAAAAATCCAAAAATCGCTTTTCACCATTGGGGCTATTTTGGCAACGCCCTCCAATGCAAAACAGCCGAACAATATTGAGTTTGACGACAGTTTGATTGATCTGACAGAAAAGCAAATTGACCGGTTACAAAAAAAAATACCCCCAATATCCGAATTTATTGTGTACGGATACAACGAAATATCCTCCGTTTGCCATATTTGCAGAGCAGTATTGCGCAGAGCGGAACGGGAGATTGTTGCCCTTAACCAAAAGGAACAGGTAAACAAGAATATTTTGATATATATTAACCGCCTGTCAGATTTTTTGTTTACTTTTGCACGACATTTGGCAAACGAGTAATTCATAAACTAATTAGATGCATAGCAATCATTTACAAGGCGAACTTCTTTATACAGGCAAGACAAAGCAGGTTTTCTCTTACGACAATCCCGAACTGATTGTCATTCATTACAAGGACGATGCCCTTGCCTACAACGGAATTAAGCGTGCCCAAATAACGAACAAAGGCGTTATTAACAACAAAATATCGGCAAATATATACCAACGGCTTGAGGCTTTGGGATTCAATACCCATTTTGTGAAGATGCTTAACGACAGAGAGCAACTTTGTAAGCGCAAAGTACATCTTATCCAAATTGAGTTTATTGTTCGTAACATCGCAGCAGGTTCGATGGCTAAACGTCTTGGACTGAAAATCGGCACACAGCTCAAGACCCCAGTCTATGAACTTTGCTACAAAAATGACGAACTTGGCGACCCTATCATTAACGCTCATCATGCTGTGGCTTTGGGACTTAGCACATACGAAGAACTTGATGAAGTTCATGAAATTGTGAAACGTCTTAATAAAGAGTTGATTAATATTTTTAACGGCATCGGTGTTACTTTGGTTGATGCCAAATTTGAGTTTGGCAGAACTGCTGACGGCACTCTTGTGCTTTCAGACGAAATTTCGCCCGACACTACTCGTCTTTGGGATACCGCAACCCTCGAAAGCCTCGACCGTGACAGATTTCGCAAAGATCTTGGCAAAATTTCAGAAGCCTACACCGAAATATTTAATAGATTGACTGACAATTGATTAGAAAGAGTTATTGTCGCAATCAATTGGAAAATACCAACTAATTTTTTTTGAGGTGCTGTTGATTTTGCAAAATAAATCGTTGCAGTTTTGTCCGTAGGCATTCATATCAATAGAAAAATGCTCGTTTCAACCAACCAAAACCTCGTAGAAGGTTCTAAAGAAAATGAACAATTAATAATGCGAACCACGGATTAATAATTAATACAGAGCAATTTTACTTGTCAAAAAGAGGTTACCAATTCACAATTGAGACATGCCAATTATGGAAAAATTGTTCAAAATAAAGAGTTCCACATATTCTATCCATCTAAAGTCTTATATTGTGTTAAAAAAATATTAACTTTGCAAAATAAATGATACATTTAACGTGTGAAATACAATGAAATACGCAATAGTAACGGGAGGAACGAAGGGAATAGGCAAAGCCACCGTAATTGAACTGCTTAAAAGAGATTATTTTGTTACGACAAACTATGCTTCGGATACTCAGACAGCCAATGAAACCGAATGGCAAAAAACCAAAACTGAAGAAATCAGGCAAAATATTTACAGAAAAACAGCAATAAAACGCTTCGCCGAAGTGTCGGAAGTAGCATCTGCAATATGTTTCTGCCTCGACAATGGTTTTATAAACGGCAGTGTGATTGAAATAAACGGAGGTTACAATTTCAAATAAAAAAAATTATAACGAAAAAATATAGAATGACAAAAATAATTACATACGGCACTTTCGATTTGTTCCACGCGGGGCACAAAAATTTGTTGCGAAGAGCAAAAGAGCTCGGCGACTATCTGATTGTAGGTGTTACTGCCGAACGCTACGACCACGAACGAGGCAAACTCAATGTACATAATTCGTTGATAACCAGAATAGAAGACGTGCACAAATCGGGCTACGCCGATGAGGTAATCGTAGAAGAATATGAGGGGCAAAAAATTGAGGATATTCTACGTTACGGTGTTGATATTTTTGCTATCGGCTCGGACTGGACTGGAAAATTCGATTATCTGAACGAATTTTGCAAAGTGGTTTATTTGGAGCGTACCAAAGGTATTTCGAGTACTCAGCTTCGCACTGAAAAACAGCAAATAGTCGAACTTGGCATCATCGGCACAGGGCGGATAGCCAATCGGTTTATCCCTGAAACCAAATATGTGAGCGGAATTAGTGTAAAAGGCGTTTTCAATCCTAACACAAAATCGGCAAAAGCATTTTGCGAACAGCACGAATTGGCATTTTATACATCTGACTTTGAAAAATTTACATCTGATATTGCTGCCGTTTATATTGCCTCACCGCATTTAACTCATTACGATTATATAAAAAAATGTTTGGAAAAAGGGATTCACGTGCTTTGCGAAAAACCGATGGTGCTTGCAAAAAACGAGGCTATTGAACTTTATGCTTTGGCTAAAGAGAAAAATCTTGTGCTGTTGGAGGCAATAAAAACTGCCTATTGTCCCGGATTTACGCATTTGATTTCGTTGATAAAAAGCGGTGTGATAGGCGAAATAAAAGATGTAGATGCCTCATTTACAAAGCTTATACAAGGTGATTTGCGAGAACTGGACAATGAAGAAATGGGCGGCAGTATGACGGAACTTGCCTCTTACGTACTGTTGCCGATAGTCAAATTTCTGGGCACCAACTACAGGGAAATCCTGTTTTTGCCTTATATGAAAGGCGATATTGACCTTTTTACGCGTGGAGTGTTGCGTTACGATAATGCTTCGGCTTCGTTCAAGGTAGGGCTCGGCGTAAAAACCGAAAGCGATTTAATTATCAGTGGCACAAAGGGTTACGCATACATTCCTGCGCCTTGGTGGAAAACCGAATATTTTGAACTGCGTTTTGAAGATGCCAACCAAACAAAAAAATATTT
>JAITNR010000163.1 GCA_031290375.1 Prevotellaceae bacterium
TACAGCAGTTCAAAGACAAAACAGTGCTTTGTAATTGCGATGACCCAAAAGTATCGAACTTTTTCAAGTTCTTCGTACAAAACTTTGAATTTCTGGGACTTAAAAAACTTATTACCACTTGCTACAAAAATCAAAATGCCAACCTGTTCAGTGAAAATAAATCTGAAAAGGCGGTGTATTTGGAATACGAAGGCGGCAAAAAAGGAGATGACTTCCCTGATGCCGAAGAAATAGGAATAAAATATCTTAAAGGAGATGGCGATTTCCGTAGCGAAGAATGTATTGAATTGCTGAAACAAGCCGATATAGTGGTAACAAATCCGCCATTTTCGCTTTTTCGTGAATATGTCGCCCAACTTGTGGAATATGATAAAAAAATCTTGATTATTGGAAATGTAAATGCCGCTTCTTATAAGGAATGTTTCCAACTTATCAAAGAAAATAAATTGTGGCTTGGCGCAAGTATTCACAGCGGTGACAGAGAATTTGCCGTTCCTGATGATTATCCTTTGAATGCTGCAGGTTACAGAATTGACGAAAACTACAAAAAATACATTCGTGTTAAAGGTGTCCGCTGGTTTACAAATTTGGATTATGACGAACGCCACGAGGATTTGATACTTTACAAGATATATAATCCCGAAGAATATCCCAAATATGATAACTACGATGCAATCAATGTAGATAAAACCGCTGATATTCCTTGTGATTATAGCGGTGTTATGGGTGTACCTATTACTTTTTTGGATAAATATAACCCTGAACAGTTTGAGATAAAAGGAATTGATAGATATGTAGAAGATAATCCAAATTATGGACACCGTTTTACAATAAGTGGAAGAGAAACCTATGCCCGAATTTTAATAAAAAACAAAAAATTAGGAGGATAATAATATGCAAATAGAATTAAATAAGATTAAGGTAAAAGACTTTTTGTTGATAACGAAGAGCAAGGAGTGAAGGGTTATGGCGGAAAGTTAGATATTCGCCCGCCTTATCAACGAGAATTTATTTATGACGAGCCCAAACAGCGTTCGGTTATGAATACCATTCTCAAAGGTTTTCCCTTGAACGTGATGTATTGGGTAAAAACAGGCGAAGACACCTTTGAAGTGCTTGACGGCAGCAAAGAATTTTAAGTATTTGCAATTATTTTGCCCACAAATATGCGATAAAAATTGATAACGAGGAACACGTTTATTTCGATAATCACAATTTCAAATCGCAGATAAATAAGATGTTGGACTACGAATTGACAGTTTATTTGTGCAATGGAACACCCGATGAAAGAATAGAATGGTTTAATATCATAAATATTGCAGGAGTAGAACTTAAACCTCAAGAAATACGCAATGCCAATTTTACAGGAACTTGGTTGTCTGATGCAAAAAGATATTTCAGCAAGAAAACGAACAATCAATTAAGACAATTTTGCTACAATAATAAGGAAAAAGATACTTTGCTCGCGGGCGAAATAGACCGTCAAGGCATTTTGGAGCAGGTTATTGATTGGCTCGCACAAGACAAATATCAAGAAATTAAAGATAAGGACAAGCGGATTCGTCAATATATGGCAGACCGCCAAAACGACAGCGATGCCAACGAAATTTGGACTTATTTTCAAAATGTTATGAATTGGGTAAAAATTACTTTCCCTATTTACAGACAACAAATGAAAGGCTTGGAATGGGGCAGGTTGTATAACATATACCACAATAACGCCTACAATTCCAATACATTAGAAACAGAAATTGCCGCATTAATTGCAGATGATGATGTGGAGAACAAAAAAGGCATTTATGAATATGTTTTGACAGACAAAACCAATAATAATGAAAGATTATTAAATATTCGGGCTTTTTCTGAATCAATAAAACAAAAAGTTTACGAAAAGCAAAAAGGCATTTGTCCGCTTTGTGATGGGGCTAATGCAACAAAAAAGTGGCAACTCAACGAAATGGAAGCTGACCATATAACGCCTTGGAGTGCGAGCGGCAAAACAACAGAAGATAATTGTCAAATGTTGTGCAAAGACTGCAATCGCAGGAAGTCGGCAAATAACAGATACAAACTACCGCCTGTTTTGATAATTTCAAAGTGTTGTAGAAAGCAACAATCCAACCAAAAGTAAAAAAGCGAATCGAAAAAAATATGATTTATACACAAAACTGTTCTGCAACAAAAAATACAGCGTATAAAAAATGGGGATAAATACAAGGTATTTATTGACTTTGAGAGAGTTGGATATGTTATTTAGCGTAGTCATAAAAAAGCGCGATACTTTAGTATCCCGCTCGTGTGGGTATTTGGCACAACCTGAAAAGACAGGATAAGCGAAAGTTCACGCCACGGCGAACATTTCAACCTAAACTCTTCTTTTCTTTAAAATTGCCAAATTTTATACGAGAAAGATTTAAACTAAAACGATATTATATTTATTTTGTCATTATCAACTAATTATTTTACCTTCCAAAGTGCAAAGGTATATAAAATTTTTGAATGTACAAATATTTTCCCACAATAAAACTTTAAGATTAAATATTTTGTCTAACTGAACTATCCCTCTTCCAATGTCAGTGAAGGATGTTTAAACCCTTGTTTATTTGACAAAATAAGTTGATTTTCATGGTTAAAAATCAGTGATTATCTGTTTGATACGTGTTGTTTCTGTGCATCTTCAATTTTCTCAAATATCGCTTTTTTTGCAAAAAAGGTCTGTGCCAAGCCTCTGAGTAGCAGAAACATAATCAATGCAAACCAAAGGGCGTTGTTGCCCATTATGTTGTTCAAACTTAGGTAGATAGCAAAGAAAAATATTGTTGCAATTAAAATTGTTATCAGCATTGCTCTTGATGCGGTGGCTCCTACAAAAATGCCATCCCACAGGAATGCTGCAAAGCCCGTAAGCGGCACAAGCAACACCCACCAGTAGAACTCTTTTGCCAATGCCACAATCTCTTGTTTATCAGTGAGAAATGAAAGCATATTTTGACCCCAAGCTGCGTAAATAACCATAAAGAAAAGACTTAAAATTGTTCCCCAAACAAAAAGCAGTTTTATGCATTTTTTTAGTGAATTATTGTCTTTAGCCCCTATGAATCTACCTGTAAGTGCCTCGCCAGCATAGGCAAAGCCGTCCATTATGTATGAAAAAATTGTAAAAAACTGCATTAGTAACGCATTGGTTGCCAGAGTGCTTTCACCAATTTTTGAACCTGCAACAGGGAAAAATGCAAATACTGCCGTAAGACAAACTGAGCGAAAAAAAATGTCGCTATTGACCTTTAAAAATGTTGTCATTTGCGAAAAAATAAGGCTTTCTCTGATATTCAGATATTTATGAATAAATTTATATTTTGTCAGAAAAAAACATATTCCTGCTGCCAAACCTGAATACTGTGCCAATACTGTTCCCAAAGCCACGCCTTCGATGTCCATTTTTAGTACAAACACGAAAAACAGTCCAAGGCAGATATTGAGTAGATTAATGAAAATAGCAATCCACATGGGCACTTTGGCGTTCTGCATACCTATGAACCACCCTTTCAGTCCGTACAAACCAAGAATTGCAGGTGCAGCCCAGATGTTTATGCTAAAATATCTGAACACAAGCGATTGCATATGCTCACTGCCATCAATCAGCAATATAATTGTTTTGAAAACAGGTATTTGCAACACAATCAGCAACAACGCTATAAAAAAGGCGACCGAAAGACTTCTTACGAGGATTTTCGCCGCCTGTGGCATATCGTTTGCCCCGTATGACTGGGCTGTAAAACCGCTTGTTCCCATTCTTAGAAATCCAAAAATCCAGTAGATGATATTGAAAATCATTGTGGCAACGGCTATTGCGGCTATGTAGGTCTTGTCGCCGATATGCCCCACTATAGCCAAATCCACCAACCCAAGCAGCGGTACGGTGATGTTTGTAATAATGTTGGGAAAGGCTAATCTGAGAATGGTTTTGTGCATCTTTTGGTTGCAGGTTGCAAGAATTTTAGATTTTCAGAAAAAATACGAACCATTCTGCACTGCTCACATCAATCATAATGTAAATTGGTTATACTTGTTTAATCCAACTCTCGTCTGAAGGATTTTCTCGAAATTTCAACAGTCTGTATGTATCTGACGGTTCTATAAATCCCTCATTAGCCGCTACTTGAATGAGAGTATCGAAGTTTGAAAGACTATAGTTTGTGATGTTCGCTTTTTGAAGATTTTCCAACCCCTTTTTCATTCCGTAGGTAAATATACTCACCACACCAAGCACCTGAACATCAGCGTTTCTGAGTGTCTCAACTACGTCAATGCAACTTGATGCGGTGGAAATCAAATCTTCTACCACCACCGCCTTTTGTCCCTTCTCTATTCGTCCTTCTATCTGATTACCGCGTCCGTGTCCCTTTGACGAAGAACGCACATAGCCCACTGGCAGATTGAGAATGGATGCCGCAATAGCCGCGTGAGCAATGCCTGCCGTAGCCGTTCCCATAAGTACTTCTACCTGAGAAAAATGGATTTTTATCAGTTCGGCTAAACCTTTTTCAACCTCGTCCCTAACTTTGGGAGCGGTAAGCACAAGTCGGTTATCGCAATAAACCGGACTTTTGATACCGCTCGCCCAAGTAAACGGCTTGTCGGGGCTAAGAAACACTGCCCCGATTTCAAGTAACATCTTTGATATTCTTTGTTGCATACTGCATCGGTTTTAGTGCAAGTCAATTACATTTGAAGCAGAAATTGCATTCGTAAGCAATTTCATTGTACTAAATAAACATCAATCCTGCGAACACACTCTCCGAGATACTCACCGCTTCCGTTAAGAAATTCTTCATTATTCATAACGATATTAATTGTTGTATCTCTGTACAAAACGTTTTCCTCACCGTCCGTATCCTTGAAAACCAATTTATAGGTGCTTGAGTAATAGGGATTGCTCGAATGGTGTTTGAGCCTGTAATAGCCCTGCTGCGAGGAAAAAAACAAGTCCCTTTCCACATCACTTGCATTCTGCGTAACCTCGTACATTTCAACCTTGATGTTTTCGACAGGCTCTAATGTTTCGGCAGAATATATGTTACCCTCTATGATGTAATCGGCGGTCTGCATCACCGGCAGCTCTGACGCCTTACTACAACCCAACAGCAACAAGTATGCAACAATTGGAAGTGACCAATTTTTTACGTTTGTGTTCATAGCAGTGAAATTTGCCAACTATTCAAGTTTGCTCAAATCAACAGTCATTATATCCTTAATCTTCTGATATGGGATTTTCACTTCAATTTTGCCGCTTGAATATGGCGCAATCTCATACGGATTGAATATATAAACAAGAGTATCAGGTATAAAAATGAAATTCCCTTCAGGCACAGCGAAATTCCAATTAGGCATAAACGCCCCAAAATCGTAAGTGTCATTGTCCGGATAATTCAATGTATCTCTTAGAATTTCAATAAATTGTAAATTAAGAGCATCTTTGTAATTTTCCGTAAAAATATCCCCTTGGGTAAGCCTTTTGCCCGTTTTCAAATCGAAAACAAAGTTAGTTATGGTGTTGATTGCATGTGCTCCTCCTGCGTAAAGACTGCAATCTGCCTTATAGCAAAGATAATCTTTGCCCAAAAATGTAACAACACCGTCAATATCCTCGGAATGGGGATATGAGAGCGATTCGTCAGGCAACTCCTTCACCGTAAGGTGATACGCTTCCAATGCCGCAGCAATATGCTCTTCAATGGCTTTATCGGGCTTAATTTGATCGTAATCAACACACAAAATCGACTTGACTAAAGTACTGTTAATTTTGTTGATAACGGCAGTGTCGCCTTTTACAAGCAATTCGAGGCAAATATTTGTTACAAAGTTTACCGTGTCGTTTTCAATTTTTCTTTCCGAACAAAATTTTTCGGTGGAAATACCACCTTTTTTACAGCCGTAAAACACACAAATACAAACTGTAAGGCATAAATACAATTTTACTTTTTTCATAACAAGATTATTAGATTTATAATTTTTATGTTTTTTTAGACGAGACTTAATTAGGATTGTTTAAAATTATTTCCTCAATTTCAATAGCAGTAAGGTTTCTACCTGCGATTTTTCCTGTTTTGTCTATAAGCACTGTGGCAGGGATGCCATAAACCACATACAGTTTGGCAGGCTCACAATCCCATTTTTTCAAATCTGAGACATGCAGCCAATTCAAAGCGTACCGCTCGATTGCAGAAGTCCATTTGTTGTCGTCATCGTCAAGTGAAACGCCAAGAATTTCAAATTTTTTGCCGTGATACCTGTCATAAACCTGTTTCAATGCAGGAAACGACTTGATACAATATGGACACCAAGATGCCCAGAAATCAATCAACAGATAGTCGCTTTTACCTACCAAAGAGGACAATGCCAATGTATTGCCCTGTGGATCAGGCAGGGCAAAATCAAGATATTGCATGCCCTTTGCAACAAGTTTCTCCCTTTGAATGTTGTTAATGATTTTGGCAACTTTTTCATCTTTTTTAATATCTTCCGACATCAAAGAGGTAATCTCTTCACGCTGTTCGGTGGTCATTCCGTTGTATTGGTCGAGAAAAATGTATTTGCCAACCAAATTCTGAGATTGCGATTTCGCAAACTGATAAGCAAGTTCGTAATACTCCGCTTCAACCCTGTCGGCATCCACCTGAGACACTTTCAGGGCTTGCTCATATTTCTTATCCAATTCCTTTGTTTTGAACATATAATTAGTCAAAACACTGTTTTGCTCAGAGCCTTCCACATAGACATCACCCGCTGAGTCGATTTTTATGTCAGTTGTTCCCTGTTCAAAAAGAAAAGTCCTCTGTACCGGCTTCAAATCAGGACTGAAATAACAAACAATATTCACAAGTTGAACCGAGTCGCAGATACCGTCTATCACAAACTTTCCATTTTTGATTTCAGCACTGTCCAAATAGACATTATCTAAATTGACAAGATATACCTTTTTCCCATCAAGAAACTGAAATTCAGATACCCCTACTAATTTAAAATTTGTTTTTGAGCAAGAAAACAAACAAAACACTGCCATTACAGCAAAAATTGATTTTTTCATATTTACCATTATTATATTAAAATATTTTGTACTTCATCTACTGTTTTTTCGAGCGGTTTGCCCAAGACCCGACAACCGTTATCGGTTATCACAATGTCGTCCTCTATTCTGATGCCACCAAAGTCCCTGTACTGTTCAAGTTTATGATAATTGATGAAATCTTTGAACTTACCCTCATTTACCCAAATATCAATGAGCTGAGGAATGAAATATATACCCGGCTCAACCGTAAGCACATTGCCCACCTTTGTCTCTTTACCAAAACGCAGTGAGGCATGTCCAAAAACAGTACTGCGCCCCACTTGCCGGTCGTAACCAACAAAGTTTTCACCCAAACTCTCCATGTCGTGCACGTCCATTCCAAGAGCATGCCCAAGTCCGTGAGGCATAAAGAGAGATGTAGCACCAAGTTCTACAGCTTCTTCGGCGTTACCGTTCATCAGCCCGACCGAAATAAGCCCCTCGGCAACTATTTTGCAGGCGTTAAAATGCACATCCTGCCATTTGATACCCGGCTTTGCAAGTTTTATGCTTTCAAGGTTAGCTTTGAGCACAATCTCGTAGATTTCCTTTTGCTTTTGCGAAAATTTGCCGCCAACAGGCAAAGTTCTTGTATAGTCAGAGCAATAACCGGATTCCGATTCCGCCCCCATATCAACCAAAAGTAATTTGCCGTCAGTCAAAATGCCGTTATGAAAAGGATTATGAAGAGTTTGCCCATTTTGAGACAGTATCACAGGAAAAGAAATACCATTGCCAAACGACAGCGAAACCCCCTCAGCAAGCCCAGCCAGATATTGCTCCGTTTGTCCGATTTTACAACTTTTCATCACCGTTTGATGCATCAAAACACCGGTATTACAGATTTTGTCCAATTCGACAATCTCTTCGTCCGACTTAATCAAACGCAATTCGACAACTGCCCTTATCAAATACTCAGACACATTTTGCTTAACCTCCTCAATGCCTTGACCGGTAAGTTTGGCTATCTTAATCAACGTATCAGAACGGTACGCAGGCAAATAATGCACCTTTCGCCCAGAATTGACAGTAGATTTTACAAAGTTGTCCAAATCTGAAAGCGGATTGACTTTGTTTACCTCACAATCGTTAGCCAAATCGCTAACAGTAGGCTGATTACCCATCCAAATAATATCGTCAATGGTAAAATCATCACCGAAAACCATATCGGCATCACTGTCCAAATCAATCACGCCAACAACCCCGTCCCGCATTTGAGAGAAAAAATATTTGAAACTACTATCCTGCCTGTAACGATAAACGTTAGACAGATAATTCATCGGAGCCTCGCCGTTAGAAAGCAAAACAACAAGCCCGCCACAATCTTTCATAAGCGAACGCAAACGCATTCTTCTATGAGAAAAACTATTACTGTTAATCATACTTTTATTATTTATGTCGGTTAATAAACAAAATTTTATACCCAATCCAAATTCAAAGCAAAGGTAACAAATAATTAACAATTAACAATGAATAATTAATGCGGTATTGTTAATTATTAATTAATTAATTACTAACTTTGCAGAGTGTTTTACACGGGAAATAATAAAATAACAAACTAATAACTTTATTTATAACTATTATGAAAAGAATATCAGTATTATCGGTTTTGACATTTCTTGCCTCTATTGCTTTCGCACAGGACAAACAAAGCAAATATTCATTCGATTTTGGCAAAGTTAACAACTACGAACTAACAATGACAGAATATGAAAAAGACAAAGATGCAGACGCAATCGTCATTTATGAACTGGGAGATTTCTATTTTTCAGGAAATGAAATAGAATCGCAAATGAAAACTCAACTCAATTTCTTCATTAACAAAAATCACAAAATTAAAATCAAAATCCTCAAAGAATCAGGCACAAAAAATGCAGCCTTTTCAATCCCACTATACAAGGAAACCGAATACGTAATGGAAAAACTATACATCAACAAAGCCACTGTTTACAACCTGAACGAAAATAATCAACTCGAAAAAACCGAATTTTCCGAAAAAAATATAACAGAAGCAAAACTGAACGAAAACTACATCGTCAAAAAATTCACATTGCCAAACGTACACGCCGGCTCAGTAATAGAACTGGAATACACCATCGTAACACCATTTCATTTCTCATTTGAATGGGAATTTCAAAAGCGAATACCGGTTGTTTACAGCAATTTAAGATACAGAGCTATCCCTTACTACTCATACGTTTACATGCTCAAAGGTGCGGCAAACTTCGATGAATTCAACTCACGGGAACTTATCGGCAGCAAAGTCTATTTATCCTTGGAATACAGAGAAAAAGAATTCGTAATGGGAATGAAAAATTTACCCGCATTCAAAGACGATGACTACATAACAAGCCCAAAAGACTATATGGTAGCTATTAATTTTCAATTATCAGAAAAGTATTACCCAACAGGCGGCTCAGACAGAATTATGAGCACATGGAAAGATTTATGCAACGATTTTCTCAAATATGACGACTTCGGAAAATACATAAAACGAGCAGAAAAAGAAGCAAAAAACATTTTGCCAACACTAAACCTGACAGGACAAAACCAGGAACAAACACTCAAAACACTAGTAAACTATGTCAAGTCAAACTACTCCTGGAACGGCGTATACGGAAAGTATATTTTTAGCCGAATGCCCGAATTTTTGAAGAAAAAAAACGGAAACGATGCCAATCTCAACCTCTTTCTCACAGGACTGCTCAAAGCAGCCGCAATTGACGCAACACCCGTAGTACTAAGCACACGCGAAAATGGAACGGTAAGCAAACAATACCCCTTTGACATCTTTTTCAACTACGTAATTGTCCGCGTAAAAATTGAGGATTCAATATACTACATTGACGCCACAGAACCAACACTTTATTTCAACGAACTGCCCGAACGGTGCCTCAATGTTGACGGATTAGCAGTGAAACCAAAATCTGAAGAATGGGTAAGAATCGAAGAAAAGGAAGTCAGCATTCTCTATAAAGAATTTACAATAAAGCCGTTGCCGCTCCAACAAAAAATGAACGTTGATGTAAAGTTTGTGGCAAATACAGTTGAGGCTTATGACTTGCGGCAAATTCATCGGGGTAAAGACATCAACCTCATTAATTATCTCAATGACAAATATAATGCCAATGTTTCAGATATTAAAGTCAACAATTTACTCGAATTTGACAAGCCGCTCGAATTTTCTTTCAGCGAAACTTTGCCACTTCAAAATGAGGGACAAAAAATAGTAATTCATCCTTTTTGTAACATGTCGCTTTCGGAAAATCCTTTCAGGCAGCAAACCCGTTCTTTGCCTGTCGATTTGATTTATCGCAGGGGATATAAATACAGGTCGGTTATAGAAATTCCGCAGGGGTATTCGGTCGGCAAGTTGCCTGAACCGGTCAAAACGGCTAACGATTTTTATTCACTCTCATATTCTATCAATCAAACAGATAACAGAATTGAAATCGAATCTGTTTTTGAGCTCGGCAAAAGCATTTATCAAGCCTCCGAATACGGCTATATGAAGTCAATACTCACCACCGCAATCAAAAAACACTCCGAAACGATAACTTTACTAATGAACAATTACTAATGAATTTTATTGTTCATTAGTAATTGTCTTCCTGACTTCGACGGTCAAAAATCACAAAGCACTATTACTCAATGACTTATCAAAACAGCGAGCCACTACATTTTTTTTAATTTTCGAGTAATTGATAAGCACTAAACTTCGGCGTTTTTTCATTGCTTGATATATTGTTTGTGTGTCTTTTGACGTTTTGGCAGGCAAAACATATCGTTTCTGTTTTTTCGGGTCAATAAGGATACTTTCCTGTACAGACCAC
>JAITNR010000071.1 GCA_031290375.1 Prevotellaceae bacterium
TTGCAAAATTTTACCGTTTATTTACGAATGGCGATGAACGGAAAAAATCAGTGTGTTTTTAGTTATAGCACTGATAATGAGAATTTTAAAACTATTGGAAAACCTTTTACAGCCAAAGAAGGTAAATGGACAGGCGCGAAAACAGGCACATTCTGCACCCGCCCCGAAAAGACCAATGATGGCGGACGCGCAGAAGTGGATTGGTTTCGCCTTCAATAATGGCAAATGGAAAAATGTGTGTTTTTTTATACAAAATATTTTTTTTCATAATATTTCCCCAAAAAGTTGTATATTTGCACTTTCATTTTAACTGTTAATAATAATTTATAATTTTACAACGTATGAAACATCTTATTAAAACAAGTAACTCGATTATTGCCGCTTTGCTGGCTTTGTTGGGGTTTTCTGTTTCGTCTTGCGAGGAGCCGCGGACGGAATATGGTTCGCCGAGTGTAGATTTTGTGGTCAAGGGAAAAGTTACTTCTCAAGAAACCAAAGAGCCGATAAATAAAATCGCAGTTTTGGTCAGCGAAACTGCTTGGGACAATGACACCGTTTTTTATCAAATGGATTCTGTTACAACAGATGCAAATGGAAACTATTATTCCAAGCGAACAATTACTTCTTTTGCAGACGAACATAATTATAAAATTCATTTCAAAGACATTGACGGCGAAGAAAACGGACTTTTTAACGACAGCACAGTAATTGTTTCAACTGTCAAAGAAGATTACAAAGGTGGAAATAACCATTGGTATGGCGGCGAAGCCACAAAAGAACTTAATATTGAATTAGTTCCGAAACAATAATTTTTATTGCTCCAATGAGTATTGAAAAAATTCCTGTCCGAAAAAAAATTGCTCTCGAACTTTTCCGAAAATACAGGCAAAACGAGAGTCGTTTGCACGTACTCAACTATATTCTTTGGGAATGTACTTTGCGTTGTAATCTCGTTGTGTGCATTGCGGCAGCGATTGCAAGCAGGATGCTTTGATAAAAGATATGCCTGCAAAGGATTTTCTCGGTGCAATAGACCAACTCAAAGACATCGTAAATCCGAACAAAACAATGATTGTTTTTACCGGCGGCGAGGCTCTTGTGCGTAAGGATTTGGAACAAATCGGCGAGGCGTTGTATCAAAGGGGTTTTCCTTGGGGAATGGTTACCAATGGAATGTTGCTGGACGAAAAACGGCTTCAGTCGTTGCTCAATGCAGGTTTGCGCTCTGCCACAGTCAGCCTCGACGGATTTGAAGAGGCTCACAACTGGATGCGAGGTTCCGAAAAAAGTTATGCCAATGCCGTCAGAGCGATAAAATTATTGGCGCAAACTTCCGAAATCCGTTTTGATGTGGTTACCTGTGCCAACAGAAAAAATTTTGACGAACTGCCGCAAATAAAGGAATTTCTGATAGAATGCGGCGTTAAGGAGTGGCGTATTTTTACTGTTTTCCCCATCGGACGAGCGGCGGAACACAAGGAATTGCAGTTTGAACCAAAGCAGTTTAAGGCTGTTTTCGATTTTATTGCGGCAACAAGAAAAGAGGGAAAAATCGCACTTAACTACGGCTGCGAAGGCTTTTTGGGCAATTATGAAAGCGAAGTGCGCGACAATTTCTTTTTTTGTCGTGCGGGGATTAATATTGCCTCCGTTTTGGTGGACGGCTCAATTTCTGCCTGTCCAAATCTGCGTGCCAATTTTATTCAGGGAAATATTTACAGCGATAATTTTGCCGATGTATGGCAAAACCGTTATAAAGTTTTCCGTCAAAAAGAATGGACAAAAACCGGTGAGTGCGAAAACTGCAAGGTTTATAAATACTGCGAAGGCAACGGAATGCACCTCAGAGATGAAAAAACAGGCGAACTGCTTTTTTGCCATTACAACAGAATAAAAGAGGGGGAAAAGGCTGTATGATGATAAATTTTTCAATTGATTATCCGTAACGTCCTAATAACGTTTGTCATTGCGGACGCTTGTGCTCTTTAGGGTATGACTCGCAATCTCCCATTTATAGGGATTATATTTAGGGGATTGCGGATCAAAGCACGCAATGACGCGAAAACCAAGCACAATACGTCATTGCAAGGAACAAATAAAATGAACAATATTATTCATTGTTCATTTTTTTTTAACTGCTATTTTGATTTTCATAATAGACTATGAATCAGTACCTTATAGTCTTTGTTCTACTTTCACCGTAATTTCTGCCTTCCAAGTCTCGAAAGTACCGTCAATAATGTGTTTGCGAGCCTCTTTGACCAAACGCAGATAGAATGCCAGGTTGTGTATTGATGCAATTTGCATTGCCAAAAGTTCGTTGCTGACAAACAGATGGCGCAGATACGCTTTTGTGTACTGTTCATCTACAAAACAACCTGTATCGGATTCGATTGGCGAAAAATCGTTTGCCCACTTTCTGTTTTTCATATTCATAATGCCTTTAGCAGTGAAAATCATACCGTTACGTCCATTTCTTGTGGGCATAACGCAGTCGAACATATCCACTCCGCGAGCAATCCCTTCGAGTATGTTTGCAGGGGTGCCTACTCCCATAAGGTATCGCGGGCGGTTTTCAGGCAAAATGGCGGTGCACACTTCAATCATTTCATACATTTTTCCGGTCGGCTCGCCCACTGCCAAGCCCCCTATTGCATAGCCGTCTGCATCAAAGGATTTGGCAAATTCAGCTGAGATTTTTCGCAAATCGGGATAAACACAACCCTGAACGATAGGAAAAAGAGTTTGATAGTAATCATAAACAGGTTCGGTGTGCATAAAACGGTTGTATCCACGTGCCAGCCAGCGATGAGTGCGTTCCATTGAGAGTTTTGCGTAGTCGTAGTCGGCTGTTCCGGGAGTACATTCGTCAAATGCCATAATTATGTCTGCCCCGATAATTCGCTGAATATCAACGTTGTTTTCGGGTGTAAAAATATGCTTTGAGCCGTCTATATGCGATTGAAAGGTAACTCCCTCTTCCTTGATTTTGCGTGTCCCTGCAAGTGAAAACACCTGAAAGCCACCGCTATCCGTCAAAATCGGTTTGTTCCAGCCATTGAAACGGTGCAATCCTCCCGCCTCTTGCAGAATTTCCAATCCCGGACGCAAAAAAAGGTGATAGGTATTTCCAAGAATTATCTGAGCCTCAATGTCTTGTACAAGTTCACGCTGATGAACGGCTTTTACCGAAGCCACCGTACCGACAGGCATAAAAATAGGCGTTTCTATTATGCCGTGAGCCGTATCAATCAAGCCTGCACGGGCACTTGTCTTTTGGTCTGTATATTGTAGCGAAAATTGCATATCAATATCGCCAAACCAAAGTTGCCACTATGTTATGGTAATTGGAGGCGACTTGAGCAGATTTGCCATTGGCAAGAAAAGGCATAAATGTTTGATTTCTCCTGTTGTACATATAGGCAAGATCCAGAAATAGCTCATCCCAGTTAAAGCCTACGCCGCAAGATGCAAATATCTGGCTCTGTTCTGTAAAATACTCTGTATCAGTCCTTACGGTGTTGTAGATGAGGGGCTTAACTGCCTTCTGCGCAATAGGCGAGGTAGCGTATGCAAAACCACCTCTTAGTTTAACGTGCTTTGCTGTGTGCACCTCTGCCCCTATTTTTACAGTGCTTGTTGCTTTTGCCAAATTGCTTATGTCTTTGTTATCCAAAGAATACAAGTCGGTAAAAGCATCATTGTTATAATCGCCGAATCTCATTTTGTTCAGAGCCGAATATTGATAGTCAACATTGAATGCTGCCACAGTACCGACAACCGCCCCTGCACTAAGTTGAAACTTGAACGGAGTTTTGAACCTGTACTCTGTAAGTGCCTCATTGGAAGTGGTATGGTAACCGTTTTCCCGTGTAATATCGGCATAATTTTTGTCGCTCATACCGTAATAGGTAGGAGTCTGAAAAGATGCTCCAAACCTTAACACAGAAGAAGGGCGATAAATAAGTCCGAAATTGAAATTAACACCAATCCCGTCTGTCTTTAAGAGGGTGCCTAAATCAAAATTTCCGCCGGTCTCAAAGTCTTCTCCGTAGTGAGAGGTCAAAAGATAGTCCAAAGTCTGAATAGAAACGCCCGTACCAAAATAGACTACATCACTGATATTGCCTGAATATGAAACATTAAAATTAGCCACATTACCGCTCTCGGTAGCCTGATATTTCGGACTTACTTTTTCGCCTGATTTCAACAACGAATTCCAACTGTTTGGCACCGAAGATGTTGTGTCGGGCTCTATAAGATAACCTTGATAGCCCAAAGCGGAAAGCCAGCCAATGTCGGCATTGTTATAGGGATTGTAATTGTTGCCATCGTCAAATTGAAGAGCCTGTTCGCTCAATCCGTTTGTCATGGATGCCATAAAGTCGGTAAGAGAAACACTGTAATCACGTGTTTTCAATGCGACACTCCTGTTAAAGTCCTTTAGCTTGAAGTAGGCAAAACTGAAATTTGACGCCATATAGCCTGTTTCTCTGCCGCTTGGAAGATTCAAAACCCAAGAGAAGTTATTCAGCTTAAAACTTGTAGAATTTGCCTTGTATTTTGTGTCGCCCCACGTACCAACGGTGGAGGTAGGGAGCAATTTTACCGACAAATTAAATTCGCTACTGCGAAAAATACCCAAAGTAGCGGGATTGTCCATAATAGCCGACACATCACCACCCAATGCTCCAAACGAGCCTGCCATAGACATATAGCGAGCCGTGCCGTTAATTGCGGGGGTAGTAAAACGAACGGCATCAAAAACACCCTGCGAATTGACAAAAGTTGTTGATAACAACAATGTTAATACTATGAAACAGTTTTTTTTCATTTTTTTATAAATTATATTTTTAAAAGATAAATATAAGGATTTCAAAAGTTGCATTTTATTGTCTGCGTCCACCGCCCGAACTGCCTCCTCTGGGAGATGAACCGCCACCACCGTAACTGCCACTGCTCCTTGACGAAGACGAACCGCTTGAACTCCTCGTTGAGGAGGAAGGCGGAGAGCTTGAACGACTGCTCGAAGAGCGTGTTGAGGAATTTGTAGATGAAGAACTGGAAGAGCTTCTTGTACTTTCGGTTGATGTGGAACGACCGTTGCCCAAACTGTTGTCAATGGTAACCCTTCTGGAATTGCCTGTGCCTGTCGATTCTACCGAACTTGAACGAGTGCCGTCGGTGCTGCCGACCCTGCGTGTTTCGATGCTGTTGCCTGTTCTGTCAACTCTGCGCGTTTCAATGTCGTTGTTGGAACTGGTTGTGCTGCGTGAGGTTGATGTGGAAGCAGTTCTTCTTAAAGCTGTTGCCGAAGACGTTGTACCTGTCCTACGTGGTGTTACAGTGCCATAATCGCGCTGCGAAGTTTTACGATTGCCATCGGTGTAATTATTATAATTATAATTGTTGCCGTAATAGCCCCAATCATAATCCCAATAGCCATAAATGGGGGAATAATACGAGCCGTAACAGTCATACGTATGGTAGCCCCAACCCCAATACCACGAGCTGCCGTACCAGGGATAGTAACTGCCGTAATAGTACGGATAACCCCAATAGTCAGACGAATAGAACGGCTCGTAGTAATCATAAACCATATCGTAGGTCTGAACTATTTTTATCTGATTGTCCGATACATATATTTTGTAGTATCCGTCATTCAAATCAAAAATATTGGTCATTCCATCAATATAACTGTCTGTGAATGTGATGTAATTGCCATTTACACGGGCAGAATAAACCCCGTCAGACAAACCGAAAATGTTGCTGTACTGGGGTGTTACCACTGTAAGGGAAGTGTTGTTGTGAAAATTGTTAATTCTCGACTCAAAGGTTGCGTTTGCGTCAAGCGAATATTCGGTTTCGTCTGCGTGGTAGTCATTATACTGCGTTGCCTGCTCTTGGACAACGGGATTTTTCTTCACCTTTTTCGGATTGTAATAAACATCGTCATATTGCGACTGAGCCGTAAGAGCCGAAGAAAGCATAACCACCAAAAGAAACAAGGACTTTTTCATAAAATAATCTCCTATTTTTTTTAATTAATTCCAAGATTACATTTCTTGAATACAAAGATAATAAAAAAATTTGGTAGTATTATCCAAAGTATGCTATTTTAAACAAATCCATAGTTAATATAAAAGAACGCCAAGTCAAAAGCTTTGAAATGATTGAATAATTTTTTGGAAAAACAGCAAGTTTTCCTGAACTCTCCTCAAAAATTAGCGATTTTCGAGATATAGAATCTGTAAACATTGGCAGCTTGCAGGTAGGATAGGGTAGTGCCGTATGGAATTTTTTGCAGAGTTTGCCACGCTTTTACCTGAAAATCAGCATCTTAAATGTACAGGAATGGAAAAAAACTTTTCTTTCGCCCGCAAAATCGCAAAATATTCTGTAATTTCTTTTTCAAGTAAATTAAGAAAGGATTGTTTGATGATTCAACAAGTTTTGGGTCAAGAGCGGAATTTTTCTTCAAAATCGAGTGCAATAATGCCACTGTCATCAGCCTTTGCAATCATTTTAGCAAGCGGTTGGTGATTATTTCTATTGGTATGTTATGGGGTATGTTCTAACGGACAAAATGAGATTGCAGGTCAAGCCCGCAATGACGTAAGATAAAAGTGTGAACTCCAATTTCTATTTTCTATTTTACATAATATGTATTATAAGAAAAACAATCTAAATCATCATTTTCATCTTCAAATATCGTTCTTTTATCTAATTTAATAACAGTTAATTTAATTAAATTAATTTTAATATGTAGACTGCACAGTCAAAAAAAGGTTTAATTAAATTAAATGTTTTTTATTTAGTTAACATCATTTGATTTTTAGATAATTAATTTTCTAAATTCTTTTAAAAACTTACAGTTTTTTCATCACACATATTAATTGTAACTGAAAAATTTTTAATAGTAGGAGATACAAAATATCCTGACACTTGTCTAACTTGCACATTATACACATGTCCTGCACTTAATGTGCCTTGCACAAAATGATGCGCAGGAATTTGTTGTTTATAGACGTCATTTATAAACAAATCGTAAGAATCACTTGTTGTATTATTAACTTTTAAATAACCAACATTTTCTTTTTGACACTTTGTAAGAGTAATAGAAGACTCGTTTCTGTCTTTGTTACAGCTAAACAACGCTATCATCACTAAAAACACTAATACAATTTTTTTCATAACATTTTTATTTAAAATTATTAATTTCTAATTCATTACAAACTATATCACTCATTAATTCGAGACTGAATTTTTTTTACAAAGTTAATTTTTTTTCTTATATACATCTGCTTTGATACGATGACAAGTTGAAGCAAAAGAAGGCTCTTTGTGCATAGTGATCACTAAAACATTGCCCCCTACTGCAAGACTTTGTTGTTTCAAATCATTTATAACTTCACTATACGAACATTTTGTTGTAAAACCACCATCACCGATAGAGACTGTACCTAAAAACAATAAATTTGAAGGAATTTGTTGTGTTGAACTATAAATTTCAACTTCTGTATCTGCAGAAAGTGGAGTAGAATAATTTAACACTGATACACGTTTTACAGTTCCGCAACTTTGCATCATCAACAACAATGTTATTATTGAAGATACTAATAAAATAATGATAATCATTGATTTTTTCATAATAATAAAATAAAGTTTTTCTTAATAAAATTAAAAAGCAAAGATATACAAAAAAAAACAAACTACATCAATTTTTCAAATATTTTTTTTCCTGTTTTTTGAAAAAAAAAAATCCCCGCTTTTGCGGGGCAGAATTTTTTTTATCTCCAACTTTTCATCAAATTTTGAAAATAACTATCAGTACTCGCCTTCTACTTCAAAAAAAAATTCTATTTTTATCTCAATTTGTAAATAACATAAATTATAATTGATAAAACACTAATTATGTGCAAAATAACACTGCTAATAATAAAATATTTCTGCATCCCTGACAATCCAACTCTTGTATTTGTAACACTTTGTTTGTCTATATTTTGCGTTGTCTGTGCTTGCTCGTTCTCTCTCTTTATTTGTCTTACAGTATCAACCTGGTATATCTCAGTATCAGTATTTAAACTGTTATCTGTCGTTTTAGTTTTACTTACAGTTACTTCTGTTTGTTGTGTAAGTCGTTGTACAGTATCAAAGAATTGTTTCTTTATAAAAATGTCTTCAGTATCAAAAATTTTATTATGCAAAGATAATATTTTTTTTTCATATAAAACAATTATTTCTTTGAGACTGTCAATTTTTGTTGTTTCTATTGTCGAAGTTATAATTTGATGCTCTGATGTCGTTTGAACTGTTTTTTTAGACACACAACTCATCATAAACAAAACAAACAACAATGCCAATAACATACTAAAAAACAATGTAATACGAAAATCTCTTAAACTATTCATCTGTTTTTTTTCTTTTTATGAATTATAATAATCAATCCTGCAACCGCCCCAATTAACAAAAGCCCTACCCCACCAACAATCATTTTTTTTTTAAGTCAATATTTTCAATGTATGATTTCAATGTACTGTATATCGATTTTAAGCCTTTTTCATAGCCGGATCGATTATCTCCGTTTGATTCTGATATATAACTGCTATTTGAAATTGCGTAAGCGTAAGCGTTAATATCACTGCTAACAGACGCAGCAGAAGGATAGTTTGTTTTAATAATTCTTGCAAAATCCATTATAGAATTTCTTGCACTGCTATATTTTCTAAATGTAAGCCCTGATGTGCTAAGATATGTAGTTCCATCCCACCATTCATTGCTTGCGCCCCCGCCTTTTGTAACTCCAAATAAATTATTCGTTTTTAGATAGATAGCAGAAGTCGCCCACGCACTTTCAAGTGCAGCCTGACATAAAATTGCAGAAGGATATATCCCGTATTCATTGTATGCTTCAACTGCACCTGTTGCAAATGCTTTAACAAAATCAGACGCTTTCATTTTAATTTTTTTTAACTTTCTTTCCGTTTATTCTATCATCACAATTAACACTATAGCAAGCTACATCCTGCAATTGCTTTATTGTATCATTTAATTTCTGATTAATTTCGTTTAGAAATAAAACTTGAGAAGATACAATATCTGTAGCTTCTTTTTTTGTTAAAATGAATTTATCTATCACCTTTGTACTAAAAGTTCCGATTAACCCACCCCCTCCTAAATACAAAATTATCTCATACCAACTCATAATTAGAAAAACCTAATCGATAAAAATTGTATGCTTCCAATCAGCAGGAACAATTGCTTTACCATCATTATCATTTTTAAGCGCACTAAAATCTAACTGATAAATAACTTGCTCTTTGAAAGCATTATCAAAATCTAATTCTAAATTTTTAGAATCAATCCAATTTCCGATAATTCCTTCAAAAAAAATTCCGTCCTTGTCTAATGTTTGTAAAATTACAGTGCTTAAATGATGATTCATTTCATTTGTGAATGTAACTGTAATATTTGAAGTAGCAGTATCAATTCCATCAAAAACATCTCTGTTTGCAATGCGAGTTAACAATCTGTAATTTATACTGTCTTGCACAACCTGCTGCAAATCAGTATTACTTATTCCGCTATCTGCAATGATAGAGGCACCTGTTACACCATCAATTCCTTTTATCAGAATATCATCAACTACTATGTCTGAAGGCAAAATTGCCCTGTTCCCGTTTACATTTCCTAAAATTATGTTACTCATTGTTTTTTGTTATATAAAAATATTATTAAAATTTTGTTTAAATTATCTGTTTTTGTAAATCTTATATCTATATTTGTTTCTATTATAATATTGCTATCGTTGTAAATTCCAAATGCCTGTCCAGGAGTTAACACTATATTGTTATTCACAATCACATCCGAAGTTACAGACTGATTCACTACGCAAAATGAATTGTAACCATCACTTCTGATGATTGTACTTTCATTGAATATCTTTGTTATAATGCTTTGTTTCATTTGAATAACTTTTTTTTCATGATTTTAAACTTAACAGGGATACTGCTGCAGTCGCAAGCCAAGCTAACAGCTTCTTTTTTGTTTCGACTGATTTTTTGTTTAACAGCCTTTCAATTACATCTTTATTTTCGTAATTAATAGTAATTTCACGT
>JAITNR010000214.1 GCA_031290375.1 Prevotellaceae bacterium
TTTAATTATCAAAATTTTAACAGCATTTTTTTGCAACAAAATAACACTGCTTCCGAGATTATTTTTGGCAATACATATTTTACTTGTTTACAGTAAGTTAATTTTTAGAAGTGCCCTTATTTTATTCCATTTTGATATTAGATTGTTCATTATTCATTAAAAAATGTCTTTTCCCTCTTCGTCATTGCTTCGCTCCATTTTAATATCACTTTGGTATAAGTATTAAAGTCCGAAGGACTTTAATACCTCTTTAGCTTTACTGTTTCATCAGTTTTTTTCAAAAAGGTGGGACCTCGTTTATATTATCATCACTGTAATTTTCAGAATAATCTATATCTTCGGTTGCTTTATCTTTATGTTTTTTGTTTATTTTTGACCCCAAAATTCTACTTGCAGCATTTACTGACTTTGCTCTAAGTCTTTCGTATTCACTGCGTTCGTTAATAAACATGGCATAGTCCTTTGCAAAAAACAGATTTACATCGCCTATCGCGCCATTACGATGTTTTGCAATCACTATCTGGGCAACACCTCTCAAGTCTATTTTTGTGTCAGGGTCTTCAAAAATTCTAAAATACTCAGGGCGATGTACAAAACACACAATATCAGCATCTTGTTCTATAGCCCCTGACTCACGCAAGTCAGAAAGTTGAGGCTTTTTCGCCTCCAGTTTGCCTGTGTCATCCTTTGAACCGAACCCCCTTGTTTCGAGATTTCTATTCAGTTGTGACAGAGCAATAATAGGGATATTCAACTCCTTTGCCAGTGCTTTCAGGTTGCGGGAAATCAAACTTACTTCTCCCTCGCGATTGAAGAAACCCATACCTGTTGCGTTCATAAGTTGCAGGTAATCAATTATAATCATTTTTATTCCATGTTCGGCAACAAGTCTGCGGGCTTTTGTTCTTAATTCAAGCACCGAGAGAGAAGGCGTATCGTCTATGTAGAGCGGAATATTTTCGAGTTTGCCAATCCCTGCTGAAAGTTCATTAAATTCCTCTTTATTGAGTCGCCCGCTTTTAATTTTGTCCCCTGTAAGTTCGCTCGCGTTTACAATCAGACGATTAACTAATTGAATATTACTCATTTCAAGCGAAAAAAAGGCAACAGGAATGCCATTTGTAGCCATATTTTTAGCCATCGTCAGCACAAAGGCAGTTTTACCCATAGATGGACGAGCAGCTAATATAATCAAATCGGATTTTTGCCAGCCTGATGTAATTTTGTCCAAAGCGTGAAAATCGCTCGGCTCGCCTGTAATATCGGTGTCGTTTTTCATAGCCTCCTCTATCCTGAAAATTGCCTGTGGAATGATTTTGCCGATATGCTCAACATCTTTTTTGTGATTGGTTTGCGAAATCTCAAAAATTTTGCCTTCTGCCTCCTGCATCAGTTCTTTTACATCGGTCGAAGGCTCAAAAGCTTCGTTAATTATCTCGGTTGAAATCCTTATCAATTCACGGGCAATAAATTTCTGAGCTATAATCTTCGAGTGCGACTCAATGTGTGCAGACGATGTAATGTTTGCCGTAAGTTTGGAAATAGCAGGTACTCCATCTACTTCTTGCAGTGTGCCATCTTTCTTCAATTGCTCCTGAACTGTCAGAATATCAACAGGATTAGATTCTATTGACAGAGTTTTTATAGCACTGAATATTTTTCGATGCTTTGGACTGTAAAAATATTCAGGGCTTCTGATAATTTCATTTATCAGCCCCATTGCCTCAGTGTCAATCATCAGTGCACCGAGTACAGCCTCTTCCAACTCTACTGCCTGAGGTGGAATTTTCCCAACATCTGCGTATTGATTAATGTCCGTAATCGTTTTTTTCTTTGCTTTTTTAGATGTTTCCATTGCTTTTTTATGAAAAATTAATTTCTCAAAGGTACAACAAATACGTTGTATTTTCGTATCTTGTTATTAACTTTTTATTAACATAACATTGACAACTAATGACTTAAAAAAATAATATATTTTTGCAAAAACTGTTTTGCAGAATAAAAAAAAAATATTACCTTTGCAACAGTTTTTTCATAGTTCTTGTTTTTTTCGGGATGTAGCGCAGCCCGGTTAGCGCACCTGCTTTGGGAGCAGGGGGTCCCAAGTTCGAATCTTGGTATCCCGACAAAGAACGTTTGATTTGATAGAAAATCAAACGTTTTTTGTTTTTGTGAAGTGTTGGAATTTGTGGTTTTTTTGCCTGCATCGTATTTGTCTTGATAATTCCCTGTACTTCGTGAGTTGAAAGGAACAGAGAACTGATTGTTTTCCAAAACGGCACAATATTTGACTGAGAGCAGGAAGCACCACCCAAAAGCAACAGCGGTAGCGTCATAAAAAGCATTATTTTGATATATCCTGAAAAAATGCAAAAAATTCTCTGCAACATTTTACCTGTTCGTGCGTCTTATTATTGGAAGCAAAGAATAAAAAAAAAATATTAAAAAAATAAACTTGCATAATTTAAAATAATGTATTACCCTTGTCTTTTAAATTTATTGGTATAAGCGTTTAAGTCGCCCCAGTTAATGTATTGATTTATAGCCTAATTAGTTTATTCAGCACCATTCTTTTTATGAGTAAATCGAAGATTGACCCCATAAATGCCCGTCTGTT
>JAITNR010000043.1 GCA_031290375.1 Prevotellaceae bacterium
AAAAAAACGATTGCAGGGTTATCTTGATGAGTACCATTTCAGATATAACAGACGGGCATTTATGGGGTCAATCTTCGATTTACTCATAAAAAGAATGGTGCTGAATAAACCAATTAGGCTATAAATCAATACATTAACTGAGGCGACTTAAACGCTTATACCAAAAAAATATTATGACTAAAACTTCTAAATCTGCCAAAGTAAATGTTATCCTAATATCTGTAGGATTTGTAATCACAATTTGTTTAGCCACGTGGCAAACAGGTGGTAATAATTTGAAGGGAAAAAATAATTCGGAACCTTCTACTATTGAAAAAGTAGAAATTCCTGCAAAAATTTCCGGACGACAGGAACAACTTATAGAACATATCGGCTATACGGTAAGTTACAATTCTGATTGGAAAATTCCTAATTGGGTGGCTTATGAACTTACAAAGGAGGAAGTTAAAGGAGTTACGCCACGCGGAAATAATTTTGTTCCCGACCCAGAAGTAAGTTACGGAATGTCGGCAAGCACAGATGATTATAAAAATTCAGGTTGGGACAGAGGACACATGGCTCCGGCTGCTGATATGAAATGGAGTGAGCAGGCAATGAAAGAATCGTTTTACCTCTCAAATGTTTGTCCGCAAAACAAAAAATTAAATTCCGGTGTTTGGAAGGATTTGGAAGAACTGGTGCGAGGATTGGCTACAGAAAAGGGGAATATCTATGTTGTATGTGGTTCTGTTGTATCGAAACAACCCGAAACAATCGGGCACAACAAGGTAGTTGTTCCCGATGCTTTTTTCAAAGTGCTTTTGCAAAATGATAACGGCAATTGGTCTGCTATTGCTTTTATGTTTGCAAATGAGAGTGGACGCAAACCATTATCTACTTACGCAATGAGTGTGGAAGATATGCAAACTATTACTGATATTGATTTTTTCCCAGCATTACCCGATAGCATTGAAGAAAAAATAGAAAGTCAGGTTGATTTTACAAAATGGCATGTCAATTTGTAATGAATTGAATAGAAAGCAGGGCTTCATAATTTGGCTCTTGTGTGATTTCAGGCACGAGTTCCTCATACACAACCTTTCCGTCTTCGTTGATGACTACAACTGAGCGGGCAAAAAGACCTTTTAACGCCCCTTCGAGCATCAGAACTCCGTAGTCGTTGCCGAAAGTGTTGTATCTGAAATCTGAAGCCGTAATCACGTTTTCCAAACCTTCTGCGCCACAGAAACGGCTTGCTGCAAAGGGCAAATCCCTTGATACACATATTACTGACGTGTTTTCCTGCTTGGCTGCCCAAGCGTTGAACTTACGAACAGACGTAGCGCAAACACCCGTGTCAATACTCGGAAAAATGTTCAACACTACACGTTTCCCCTTGAAATTGCTTAGTGAAATTTCTTCTAATTTCCCTGTAACTAACTTAAAATCAGGTGCAATATTACCGATTTTTGGCAATTGTCCTGCTATTTGAACTGGATTACTCTGAAAATTTACTTTTGTCATTTTTTGTATTGAATTAGATTGATAAATTATGATATTTTGCTGCTTGGCAATGAGTTATTTTGTTACTAATCAAAAAGTGTCGGACTGCTCAGGTCTAAATCCTGCAAGATGGTTTTCATAACAACTCCCCGCACAAACCGGGCGGTACTGCTGATACCGTACTTTTTCACATAATGCTCAATGTACTTTTTTTCTTCGTCATTAAGCGTTATACAAATTTTGTTTGTCCGTCTTAACTTTGCTTTTTTTTCAACAACTTTGTTGGCTTGTTTCTTTTTCATCATCAAAACTGAGAAATAAGTTTGCAAAATTACATAAAAAAAATGAAATATAACATTTAAATGAACAATTAATGCGAATTACGGGTTGAAAAGTGTTTTTTTTAGCTTGTAGCCCGCAGGACATAAATACATGTTGTATTCCATATTTTTCTATTGATATGGATGCCATACGTGCATAAATGCAATTATCACGCAAAGTCCGCATTTTTTCATTTTTCATTATTTAATTATTCTTACCTTTGTATCGGTTTAGTTGTGGGTTAGGAGTTACAAGTTAAGAAGATGTAATTGATTTGTTATTAACACATTAACTTGATTTATTTTGTAAATATATAAAATATTTTGTTATTATGTACGACACAAACATCAGCCTTTGCGGCATAAAACTTGATAATCCGATAATTCCTGCGAGTGGAACTTTTGGTTTTGGGGAAGATTTTCGGCAGTTCTACAACCTCAATATATTGGGCAGCATCGCACTCAAAGGTACTACAAGCGAAAGGCGTTTCGGAAATCCTACTCCGCGTATTGCAGACACTCCCGCAGGAATGTTGAACTCTATAGGGCTGCAAAATCCCGGCATTGATGCTGTAATTTTGGGGGAATTGCCAAAACTCAAAAAATATTTCAAAAAACCTTTAATTGCCAATATCAGCGGCTTTTCGGTTGAGGAATACGCCTATTGTTGTGGAAAAATTGACAGGGAAGAGCAAATCGGTATAATCGAGGTCAATATCTCTTGCCCGAACGTTAAATACGGCGGAATGTCTTTTGGTACGAACCCCGAAATTGCTGCCGATGTTACGCGTGCCGTGAAAGCGGTTACGACTAAGCCCGTTTTTATCAAACTTTCGCCAAACGTAACCGATATTACTCAAATGGCTCTTGCCTGCCAGGAGGCTGGGGCAGACGGTATTTGTCTCATTAATACACTGTTAGGAATGCGGCTCGACATAAAAACCCGTAAACCTGTTCTTGCAAATATCGTTGGCGGATTTTCTGGACCTGCTGTATTGCCTGTTGCACTAAGAATGGTTTATCAGGTTTATCAGACTTGCAACATTCCCATTATGGGTTGCGGCGGTGTAAGTACAGCCGAAGAGGTGATAGAGATGATGATGGCAGGAGCAACAGCCGTGCAAATCGGCTCAATGAACCTGAAAAATCCATATATCTGCAAAGAGATTATCGAAAACTTACCAACAGTAATGAATAGATTGGAAATAAATTCTTTGCAGGAAATTATAGGTGCAGCACACAATTGTCATTAGTCGAGAATTGAAAAGCGAAAGTTGAAAGAAATTACTATTGCGTCATTCTTTCAACTTTCAATCTTCAACTGATTTGCCCGTTAGGACAAATCGTTTACCTGTTCTGTTTATTGTTCTTTAATACGTACCAGATAAAGAATCCTGTCAATGCTCCGTATGCCACTAATGCGAGCCATTGTCCGCCGAAACTGTCCGCCCATTCTTTTTGGAAAATATTCATTCCGCCAAACTTGAGTATTGCACTGACTACGCCCATCAATGCACCGCCTGCAATGAAGCCTGATGCAACAAGTGTTCCCTTTTCGTTGCGTGCTGAATTGATTGCAGCGTCCTTGCTTCTGGAAGACACAAACCATGCCACCAGACCGCCAACCAACAGCGGCACGTTAAGCGAAAGCGGGATAAACATACCCAGGGCAAACGCCAGAGCAGGAATGCCAATGAGTGTTAAAATAATGGAAATCAATGCTCCTATTCCATACAGTAGCCAAGGTGCACCGGTGCCGCTCATAAGCGGGTCGATTACCGCAGCCATAGCATTTGCCTGCGGGGCTACAAGAGCCTCTTCACCTACAAAACCGTATGTTTTGTTAAGAATAATCATCACTCCGCCAACGGTAGCCGCCGAAACCAGAGTGCCGAGAAACTTCCATGTCTGCTGTTTTGCAGGCGTTGTGCCGAGCCAGTAACCGATTTTGAGGTCGGTAATAAAACCACCCGCCATTGAAAGAGCTGTACAAACCACTCCGCCGATAATTGCGGCTGCCACCATTCCCGCTGTGCCGTTTAAGCCGACAGCAACCATTATTACGGAAGCCAGAATTAGCGTCATCAGGGTCATACCCGAAACGGGATTTGTGCCGACAATAGCGATTGCGTTTGCTGCAACGGTTGTGAACAAAAATGCAATTATGGCAACAACCAGAATGCCGACAATGGCAAACAGCAGATTATGAACAACCCCAAACAGAAAGAAAATAAATGTTGCAACCAAAGCAATAATTACCCCGAAAACAATGATTTTCATAGGTAAATCTCTTTGTGTGCGCTCCACTTTTGCCTCTGTGCCATTACCCTTTCCGCCTTTTATTTCCGATGCAGCCAGCCCGATAGCACTCTTGATGATGTTCCACGACTTGATTATGCCGATAATTCCAGCCATTGCAATACCGCCAATGCCGATATGACGGGCAAAAGTGGTGAAAAATTTCTCGGCGTTCATATTTGAAATATAGGTTGAAATATGTTCCGGCGTTATTTGATCATTTCCAAATTTGAAAAAATCTTTTATTTGGTCTATGAACATTGGATTTATGCTCAAAAGCGTTCCATCGCTCAACAGCGGCAGCAGCGGCACTACGACAAACCACACCAAAGCTGACCCTGCGCAGATTATAGCCGCATACCTCAACCCCACAATGTAGCCCAACCCTAGCACTGCGGCACCGATATTTACGCTGAAAATCAGTTTTATCTTGTGGTAAATTGTTTCTCCAAACGGAAGCACTTTTGAGGTAAAAGTTTCTGCCCACGTACCGAAAGTGGCAACGAGGAAGTCGTATATTCCACCAATTAAACCGGCAATAATCAGTGGTTTAGCCTGTCCACCGTCCTTTTCACCCGACACCAGCACCTGTGTTGTGGCAGTTGCTTCCGGGAAAGGGTATTTGCCGTGCATATCGGACACGAAATACTTTCGGAACGGTATCATAAACAGAATACCAAGCGCGCCGCCGAGCAGTGAAGACAGGAAAACCTGCAGGAAATCCACCGAAATGTCAGGGTATTTTGCCTGCAAAATGTAGATAGCGGGCAAAGTAAAAATTGCCCCTGCCACAATCACGCCTGAACAAGCCCCAATCGACTGAATAATAACATTTTCGCCGAGTGCATTCTTGCGTTTGGTAGCGGACGAAAGTCCGACCGCAATAATGGCAATAGGAATTGCCGCCTCAAAAACCTGACCGATTTTCAAGCCGAGATAAGCAGCAGCAGCCGAAAAAAGAATTGCCATCACAATTCCCCACGCCACCGAGCGAACATTAACCTCAGGATAAACCTTATCCGATGTCATAACGGGCGTATATTTTTCGCCCTCTTTGAGCTCCCGACTCGCATTTTCGGGAAGTCCGATTACCTTTTCTTCTTCGTGCATAAAGATTTTTATTTTGATTTTTAGTAAATTAATTCGTTTTTTTACGACTGCAAAGTTACATATTTTTAGTTACATAAACGCAATTTCGTATTTTAAATATTTCCCTTCAAAAACTTCTGTCTCAATTCTTCAGGAAATTTCTCAATAGAATAACGCAACATCGTTCTTGGCATAGTTTTGTGGCGGCTGTCGGCTGTCAAAAAGTTGTATTCGCTCTCAAAATCTCTATTGCCAACCTCTCGCAACATCCATCCTGTTGCTTTATGTATCAGGTCGTGCCGATGATGAAGCAATATTTTTGCAACCTCGAAAGTATCTTCAAATTGATGATTTTTTATGAAAGTATATGTGCTTATAATTGAAATCCTTTGCAGCCAAAGGTTGTCGCTTTGGGCAAATTTTTGCAGGTCGTCTCTGTCTGTTTCGTTAAGCAAATATTTGCCGCAAATCAATGGAGCGGACAAATCGACCAAATCCCAATTATTAATATGCTGATAATGCGAGATATAAAAATCATAGTAACTTTTTTGAAGAACGGTGTCCTTTTTTGTTTGCCTGAATATTTCCACAAGAAAAAGCAGTGCTGTAAGCCTGCATTCGTGATATTCGTCTTTTAAAAGGATTTCTATTTCAGGCAGTTCCAATGATTTGTATTTTTTCACCAACTCACGCTGTTTTGGCACAACCACACCGATAAATTTATCGCCGTAGCCATATTGTCCCTCTTTTGTTTTGAAAAAATACGGAAGAAACTCTCTCTTTTGCTCATCAGAAAGGGCGAAAAGTTCCCTTTTGATTTGTGATGCCGAAATACTCATTTTTGACAGATATTTTTTATGCAAAGGTAGAATTTTTTTTAGATTGTGCAATATTCTTTGCATCCGCTGGTGCGTATCTGTTGCGCGACAGCCACTACAAGCCCACAGCAGCGAATACAGCAATTGATTATTAAAATACTATTCTAATCGAATCACGCCCA